>DATEJJ010001128.1:0-3268 GCA_035278125.1 Rugosimonospora sp. | reverse complement strand
GGCGAGCATCGACAGCCAGCTGAGCCGGACCATCCAGGTCCGGTGCGGCCGGGTGGCGCTCGCGTCGCTCTCCCCGATCCGGTAGCGACGGCCGTACACGTCTGTTACCTCGCGCGCTCCACCCACGACCCCGGCTTCCATCATGAGATACCCTCCGCACGCGCGTGTACTGTATACCGTATGTAGGATACTATCGCTGAGGCTGGCGGCTGTCCAGAAGTCCGTTGACCTGATGCAACTCGGGCAGGTGGCGCGGGTAGCAGCCGACCGCCGCCCGCCCGAACCTGGCCATCCACTGTGGACAACGACGCGCTCTCGACGCGGCCGCGGCCCCGCCAGGACAGATACTGCATGTCGATGACCGTGTCGTTACGGTTAGCTCACTCGATCGATGAAACGTTTAAACCTCACGGCGACCTCCGTCCACCTACAGCCGTCACTCCCGGAGGTATCACGCGCTGAATCGTCACAGGAGGGACGCGGCGGGCACGCTGACCCTGCGGGTGACGATTCCGGCCGGCGCCGACGCGACCGTCGTCGTACCCACACCCCAACCCTCATCCACCCGGTACCCGGCCGAGGCGGTGCCATCCGCGCCGGGTACGTTCCACCTGCCCGGCGGCTCCTACGTCTTCGCGGCCGACGCCTGATACGCCACCGTCCCGCCGGGCCGACTGACCCGGCCCGGCGCGGCTAATCCGGTACGGCCATCTCGCCGAGCGCCGACCAGTCGTCCTGCGGCAGCATCATGTTCACGATGCGCGGTGTCTCCGCGAGGTACGGCGGCAGTGTGCGCTGTGCGTTCTTGAAGTGCTCCGACTGGACGTGCGCGGCGCCGGCCTCGCCGTCGCGGAACGCCTCGACCAGCACGTACTCGTTGGGGTCGTCGATGCTGCGGGACCAGTCGAACCAGAGGCATCCGGGCTCGCCGCGGGTCGCCGCCGTGAAGTCGCGGGCGATGTCCGGCCACCCGTCCGCGTGCTCGGGACGGACTCGGAACTTGGCGGTAATGAAGATCATGTCGTACCCCGATCGTCTGGTCCAACGCGGCACCCCCACGTTAGTGGATCCCGTCCGGTCGTGTGCCTGGACGGCGATCGTCATCGATCACGCGCACCGGGTCAACCTCGTAACTTCCGCGCCGTGCGGAGCCTCGATCGCCGCTGATACCAGGCGATAGACCAGCACCGGACGCGGGCTCCGCCGAGTGGCGGATTCTCTCTGCCACGCCGCGGCACCCGTCGCCGCACCATGGCATAGATGCTGGTAGACCCGACGGGAAGGACAGGACCTGTGAAACGTACCCTGAGAGCCGCGCTCGCGGCGGCGCTGCTGCCGTTGGTGGCCGGCGCGGTGCTGGTCACGACGCGGCCGGCGGCGGCGGCCGGGCTGACGCAGATAACCAGCTTCGGCAACAACCCCAGCAACCTCGGCATGTTCATCTACGTACCCGCCAACCTGGCGCCGCACCCGGCACTGCTGGTGCTGATGCACTACTGCGGCGGCAACGCCACCGCGATGTTCAACAGCGGCGGCGGCCAGGACTACGTCCACGGCGCGGACCAGTTCGGGTACATCATCGTGCTGCCGCAGGTGACCACCAGCCGCAGCCTCGACTGCTTCGACGTGTCCACACCGGAGGGACTCAAGCGGGGCGGTGCCAGCGACTCGACCGGTATCGTCTCGATGGTCGACTACGTCAAGGCCCACTACCCCGTCGACACGAGCCGCATCGTGCTGTCCGGGTTCTCCTCGGGCGCCATGATGACCAACGTGATGGCCGCCGAGTACCCGGACGTCTTCTCCGCCGGCGCCGCGTTCTCGGGCGTACCGGCCACCTGCTTCGCCACCGGGAGTGCCACCAACTTCTGGAACAGCACCTGCTCCGGCGGCAACCTCATCCAGACCGCGCAGCAGTGGGGCAGCGCGGTACGGGCCATGTTCCCCGGCTACACCGGCAGCTACCCGCGCATGCAGTTGTGGCACGGCACCACCGACACCACGCTGGCCTACCCCAACTTCGGGGAGGAAATCAAGCAGTGGACCAACCTGCACGGGTTGAGCCAGACGCCGGCGTTCACCGACCATCCACAGTCGACCTGGACCCGCACCCGGTACGGGAACACCGGCACCCAGGCGACGGTGGAAGGTGTCAGCGTCGACGGTGTCGGGCACGTCCTGCCGCTGGCGGGCATGGTCGCGTTCGCCATCGCCTTCCTCGGTCTGGACGGCAGTTCGTCGGCGCCGCCGTCCTCCAGCCCGCCCGCGAGCCCGCCCGGCGGGCAGAACGGCACCTGCGCGGCCAGCTACCGGTTGGTCACCAGCTGGGCCGGTGGATTCCAGGCCGAGGTCAGTGTGGCGAACAGCGGCACCACCACGCTGTCCGGCTGGACCGTCCACCTGACACTCCCCAGTGGACAGTCGATCAGCAGCCTGTGGAACGGCGTCAACACCGGCACCAGCGGCGCCGTCACCGTCCACAACGCCACCTACAACGGCACCCTCGGGGCGAGCGCGTCGACCACCTTCGGGTTCGTCGCGACCGGCACCGCGACCACCGCCCCCACCGTCACCTGTACCAGCCCCTGACCGGGAGCCGCCGCCGGCCACCGTCCCCGTGGCCGGCGGCGGTCCGCGCGCCGGACGCATCGATTCTCCGGCACAGCGGAATGATGCCGGGTATTGTCTGCCTACGATCAGACTGTCGCTCGGTGAGGACGGAAGCGCCGCCGTGAACGGAGCCGAGGCCCCGCTGTGGCGGGCCCTGGCGGTTTTCCGGCTCGCCTCGCTCGGGTACGCCGTGTTGCTGTTCGCGCTCAACTTCCGTACCTACGCCCATCCCGGTCCGGGCTGGGCGGTGATCGGGGCGATGGCGATCTGGAGTGCGGTGACGATCTCCGGGTACCGCCGGCCCCGCTGGCGTGGCTGGCCGCTGCTGGGCGCCGACCTGGTGGTCACCGCGGCCTGCCTGCTGCCCTCGGCCTGGATCCTCGGCGCGGGCGCCGGCCGGACCGGGATCAGCACCCTGCCCGCACCGTGGATCGCCGGGCCGGTGCTGTCCTGGGCCATCTCCGGCGGTCGCCGCCGGGGCGCCGCCGCCGGCCTGCTGATGGGCGCCTGCGACGTCCTGGTGCGCGGGCACGGCGACGCCAACCAGGTCAGCCTCAGCGCGACCGTGCTGCTGCTGATGACCGGTGTCGCGGTCGGCCACGTGGCCCGGCTGTCGGTGGAGGCGCAGCAGCGGCTGCAGCGCGCGGTGCGGCTGGAG
>DATEJJ010001127.1:0-22128 GCA_035278125.1 Rugosimonospora sp. | reverse complement strand
CACCCCGGTCACCGCCATCTCGCGGCGCCGCGCGGTGCCGGCCACCAGCGGGCGCCGCGCGTCGCCGGCCAGGTTGACCCGGTCGATCGCCTCGTCGGCCAGGTCGTTGCAGGCGACCGAGAACACCAGGAAACCCGCGATCACGGCCAGCGCCCGGCCCAGCGCCGCCGCGTCCGAGGGGTGGCCGGCCTGCGCCAGACCCACCGCGGCCAGCATCCCCAGTAACAGGAACACCGGCGGCCGGACCAACAGAATCATCAGGTATGCGCGCCGCATCGTCATTTGTTCCCCCATGAGACACCCTGCCGGGCCGCGATGACGACCATGAATACGACGCCACCGACCAGCACCAACCCGCCGAACACGAGGAGCGCGGCGACCACAGCCCCGACGACCATGGCGACATCGCGCCACGGTCCCCCATCATTCGCACCCATGCCCCGATTGCGCCACGGGCGGGTACCCGGCCACATGAGTACCCGTACCTAGACGGCACCGTACGACCCGCCCGGTCCCTCAGGGCAGGGCGATGAGGTGGAAGCGACCGCGTAGGTTCGGGATGATGGTCTGGTACGCCGCCAGCGTCGGGGTGCGTACGCCGCCACCGTCGTGGGACAGCACGATACTGCCCCGGTGCGTGTGGCCGAGTACGTTCGCGATGATGGCCCGGGTACCCGGATTGGCCCAGTCCCGGGGATCGACGCTCCACATGAGAGGCTTCATGCCCATGCTCGACGCGATGCGTACGGTGTTGGGTCCGAACGCACCACCCGGATTGCGGAAGTACGCGATCCGCGCACCGGGTACCACGGCCTGGATAGCCTGGTTGGTACGCAGCAGTTCGTCGCGGATCCGGGCGTCGCCGCGGCTGCGCAACCGCTCGTCGTGGTCCCAGGTGTGGTTGCACAGGGTCATCCCGTCGGCGACCATCCGGCGCACCACCGCCGCGTACGCGTGCACCTGGCGGCCGATGAGGCAGAACGTGGCCTTGACGTGGTAGCGGTCCAGCAGGTCGAGCATCCGGGCCGTGTACGGGCTCGGACCGTCGTCGAAAGTGAGCGCGACCGCGGCCGAACCGGTGGTGGTGATCACGCTCGGGCTCCGCGCCGGTACGGCGGCGGCCGTCGCGGCCGTGACTCCGGTCACGGCGCTACCGGCCAGTGCGAGCAGGAGCAGCACGAGAATCGCGGCGCAACGCCGAACCATGACGACCCCCGGGGATAGGCGATCAGGACGCGGGCGGGTACGTACCCAGCATTCCCATCGGCAACCGCTCGGGTCAGATGATCCCTTCGGCCGCGAGTCCGGCCAGGACGGTGTCGTCCAGACCCAGCAGTTCGGTGAAGACCTCCTTGTTGTGGGCGCCCGGCACGGCGGGTCCGGCCCAGCGCACGCGGCCCGGGGTCAGCGACAGGCGCGGCAGGGCGTCGAGCCCGAGGACCCGGCTCCCGTCGTCACCCGGGTGCGGCACGAACAGACCCCGGTCGATGAAGTGTGGTTCCCGGACGACGTCCGCGACGGTGTGCACCGGGCCGGCGACCACGCCCGCCGCGTTGCAGCGTTCGACGATGTCGGCGGCGGGCAGCGTGGCCACCCAGTCGCCGACGAGCGCATCGAGTTCGTCCTGGTGTGCGCCGCGGGCGGCGTGGGTGGCGTATCTGGCGTCGTCGGCCAGTTCCGGGCGGTCCATGAGCTGTGCCAGCCGGCGGAAGACCGTGTCCTGGTTGGCCGCCACCACGACCCAACGGTCGTCGGCCGCACGGTACAGATTGGACGGTGCCACGCCGTCCAGCCTGGTACCGGAGGGGCCGCGGACGTACCCCGTCTGGTCGTAGTCCGGCACGACCGACTCCAGGATGGCCAGGCACGCCTCGGTGAGCGCGGTGTCCACCACCTGCCCGCGCCCGGTGCGCCGCCGGGCGAGCAGCGCCGCGAGGATGCCCTGGTACGCGAACAGCCCGGCCAGCGAGTCGCCCAGCGAGAACGACAGCCGCGGGGGTGGCTGGCCGGGGTAGCCGGTGAGGTGGCGTAACCCGCTGAGGGCCTCGGCGACGGAGGCGTAGCCGGCCCGCGCGGCGAGCGGTCCGGTCTGGCCGTAGCCGGACACCCGGGCCAGTACCACCCCGGGATTGACCGCCGCGAGTTCGTCGTACCCGAGCCGCCAGCGCTCCAGCGTGCCGGGGCGGAAACTCTCCACGACGACGTCCGAGACGGATACCAGATCGAGCAGCAGCGCCCGGCCCCGTCCGGTACGCAGATCGAGCGTCACGCAGCGCTTGTTGCGCGCGTGTACCGCCCACAGGTACCGGTACCGGCCCGACGCCTGCCCCCACTGGCGCAGCGGGTCCGGCCGGTCCGGGGCTTCCACCTTGATGACGTCGGCACCCATGTCGGCCATCAGGCGGGCGGCGAACGGGCCCGCGATGAGGGTACCCAGTTCGAGTACCCGCAGACCCGCCAGCGGCCCGTCGCGCATGTCGTCCATCGGAATCCGCCGCCGTCTCTAGAACATCATCTGGACTGTCTTCTCCTCGGTGTACGCCTCGATTCCCGCGGGTCCCAGTTCCCGGCCCAGCCCGCTGCCGGCGCGCCCGCCCCAGGGTGTGGTCATGTCGGGTATCCCGAAGCCGTTGATCCAGACGTTGCCCACGCGCAGTTCCCGGGCCGCGCGCTGGGCCAGGTGGTGGCTCTCGGTGTACACGATGGCGTTGAGACCGAAGCGCGTGTCGTTGGCCAGCGTGATGGCTTCGTCGGCGGTGGCGAAGGGGATGACGGTCGCGACCGGCCCGAAGATCTCCTCCCGGGCGATGGTGTGTGTCTGTTCGCCGAGGAACACGGTGGGCTCGACGAACCAGCCGCTGCCCGCCACCCGCTGCCCGCCGGTGACCAGCTTGGCGCCTTCGGTCGCGCCGCTGTCGATGTACGCCGTGATCCGGTCCAGCGCTGCCTCGTTGATGACCGGACCCATCCCGGTCGTCTCGTCGAACGGGTCGCCGAGGGTGATGCCGCGGGCGTGCTCGGCCAGCCGCGCGACGACCTCGTCGATCCGGCTGGTGTGCGCGTACACCCGCGTGCCGGCGGCGCACACCTGGCCCTGGTGCAGGAAGTTCCCGGCGGCGATGAACGGCATCGCGGCGTCGAGGTCGGCGTCGGGGAAGACGATCTGCGGGTTCTTCCCGCCCAGTTCGAGGGTCACCTTGCGGAACTGGCCGCCCGCGTGGTGGCTCATCAGCGCACCGACCTCGGGGCTGCCGGTGAAGCTGAGCTTGTCCAGGCCCGGGTGGGCGGCGAGGGCGGCACCCGCCACCTCGCCGATACCGGGCACGACATTGAACACACCATCGGGTACGCCCGCCTCGAAAAGCAGTTCGGCCAGCCGCAGGATCGACAGGGCGGCGTCCTCGGGCGGCTTGACGACGATGGTGTTTCCGGCGGCGAGCGCGGGCACGATTTTCCAGCAGGCGACGACGATGGGGTTGTTCCACGGGGTGATGGCGCCGACGACGCCGAGCGGTTCGCGCAGCGTGTAGTTGAGCCGGTGGCGGCCGGCGTAGTCGGGCAGCGCCACGGTGGAGCCGTAGAGCTTGTCGGCGTATCCGGCGTAGTAGTGGAAGGTGGCCAGCGTCGCCGGTAGGTCGCCCCGGATGCCGTCGCGGTAGAGCTTGCCGACCTCGAGTGTCTCCAACGCCGCGAGATATTCGGCGTCGGCGGCGAGCAGGCGCGCGGCCTCGGCGAGAATCCGGCCGCGTTCCGCACCGCCCATCTGCACCCAGCCACTGCGGTCGAAGGCGGTGCGCGCGGCGGTGACGGCGGCGTCCACATCGGAGGGTGCCGCGTCGGCGATGTCGGTGATGGGTCGCGCGTCGAACGGGTTCCGGCTGGTGTACGTGGCGCCGGCCGCGGCGGGTCGCCATCGCCCCCCGATCCACAGATCACGCGGCGGTAGCACGGTCGGTGGCTGCATGCGCCCCTCCTCGAACTCGCGGGGTATCGAGCGCCACGGTACCCGCCCGCACCGATAAATGAAATCCTCGTCGCGAATATCGGACGGAGGTTACTCTCCGAGGATCTCCATGATCTCGTCGGCGGCGCGCTCCACCGCCGGCCCCCAGGTGGAGGTGTCGACCGGGCTCAGCGTCACGACGCCCACGCAGCAGGCCAGACCCGCCGGCGCCGGCAGGGCCGCGACGACCCCCTTGGCGCCGGGGATGAGTTGACCCTCGCTTTCGAACAGACCGCGCTGCCCCTCCCGGGCGGCCTGCAGGGCCCGACCGACCGCGCCCAGGTGGATGGGCGTACGCGAGCCGACCCGGTAGCTCAGGTGGAACGTGGTGGTCGTGGGCTCGACGACCGACACCGCGACCGCCTCGTCGCCCTCGGCTATCGCGAGGTGGGCGGTCGCGCCGAGCGTCTGGGCGAGCTTCTCCAGGACGTCGCGGGTACCGGCACGCAGGGTGGCGGCGATGTGCCGGCTCAGGGCCAGGGTGCCCAGGCCCGCGGTCAGCAACCCGTCGGGGCCGCGGCGCACGAGCCGGTGCTCGGCCAGCGTGACCACCAGCCGGTACACGATGGTGCGGCTGAGCCCGAGCGCGGTGGCGATCTGCGCCGGGGTCAGGCCCTTGGGCGAGGCCGCGACCAGTTCGAGGACGTCCAGACCGCGCCCCAGGGTCTGGGATGTCTCTGTCACCTTCGCCATCGCTCACCTTCCAAGCCGCCCAGCCTGCTCCAGAACCCTAGTCCTGGGCCGGTGTTGCCATGCGGCACGCCGTGCCGTACCGTCGCGAATATCGGACAACGAATTATGGATATCGGTCCAACGCCGCCGGGAGGGGCACCATGCCGCACTACCTGCGGATCGGGCTGGTGCCGCCGCGCCGGCACGTGCTCGTCGAGGACGGGGAGGGCCAGCCCCTCTTCGAGGAGTTCGTCGGGGAGGACGGCTTCAACGGCTCCGGGTCGCTGCTCTACCATCGCGGCGTCCCGTCAAGCATTGTCGATGCCCGGCGGTGGGATCTCGGCGACACGTCACTGACCCGCAACCACCCGCTCCTGCCCCGGCACATCCGGCTGCCCGACCTGTTCCCGCCGGGCGCCGAGCGGGGCGTCGACGCCGTACGCGGGCGGCGGCTCGTGCTCGGCAACGCCGACGTGCGCATCTCCTACGTGGTGGCGGACACGCCGTCCGCGTTGTACAGCAACGGTATCGGCGACGAGGTCGTGTTCGTACAGAGCGGCGGCGCCATCCTGGAGAGCGTGTTCGGTCGCGTCGAGGTACGGCAGGGTGACAGCGTCGTCGTCCCCCGGGTCAGCGTGCACCGGTGGATCCCCGTGGACGTGGAGAACTCGGGGCCGCTGCGCGCGCTGTGCGTGGAGGGGCGGGGGCACATCCGCCCGCCCGACCGGTACCGGTCCCGCTATGGTCAGTTCCTGCCGGGTTCGCCGGTGACCGAGCGCGACGTACGCGGCCCGCAGGAGCCGTTGGTCGTGGACGCGGGTGAATGCGACACCGAGGTGTACGTCAAGCACCGCGACGACTCCGGGCCCGTAGGGTCGGTCCTCGTGTACGACCACCACCCGTTCGACGTGGTCGGCTGGGACGGCCACGTGTACCCGTACGCCGTCAACTACCGCGACTTCTCGCCCGTGGTCGGTCGGGAACTCATGCCACCGCCGACGTACCAGATGTTCCAGGGTGAGGGCTTCGTGGTGTGCACCTTCGTGCCCCGGCCGCTGGAGTTCGGTCAGGACGCGCTGAAGGTTCCCTACTACCACGCCAACGTCGACGCCGACGAGGTGATGTTCTACTTCCACGGCGAGACCGCCGCCCGGCAGGGCTCGGGCATCATCCCCGGGTCGGTGTCCCTGCACCCCGCCGCCTTCACGCACGGGCCCCGGCGCCACGCCTACCTGACGTCCCCCGGACTCACCCAGGTGACCGAACTCGCCTTCATGGTCGACGCGTTCGCCCCCCTCGCCCTCGGCGAGGCCGCCCGCGCCGCCGAGATCTCCACGTATCCCTGGACCTGGGCCGGCCGCGGCCCGGTCACGGTGGCACCGTGAGCGCGCAGCGAACTGGAGTTGCCGTGAGCGCGCTGCGCGGGGAGCAGCCGGCGGAGCCGTTCACCCGCACCGCCATCGTCCTGCGCACACCGCAGACCGCAACGGTACCGGAGACGTACGGGTTCGCCGGGTCGGGCCCGACCATCCTCGAGGGCCAACTCCTGGCGCAGCAGGAGCCCCGCGACACGGTATTCGTCTTCATGCACCCGACGACCACACTCCACCTGCTGCCGCTGCCGACCGCCCTGGCCGAACGCGGACACCACGTGCTGTGCGCGGCCAGCCGGTACCCCCGCAACGACTCGGCGCTGATCCTGGAGAAGGTCGTCCTCGACCTCGCGGTCTGGCTGCGCTGGGCCCGGGAGCGCGCCGGGTACCGGCACGTCGTCCTCGCCGGCTGGTCAGGCGGCGGCTCGCTCGCCCTGCTGTACCAGGCCGAAGCCGAGGAACCGTCCATCGTGGACACGCCGGCCGGCGACCCGGTCGACATCACCGGCGCCGGGCTCGTACCCGCCGACGCGGTGATTCTCATCGCCGCGCACCTGTCCCGCGCCGAAACGCTCACCGAGTGGCTGGACCCCTCCGTCCTCGACGAACACAACCCCGACCGCCGGGACCACAACCTCGACATCTACGCACCCCACCCGGCGACCCGCCCACCGTACCCGCGCGAGTTCGTGGAGCGTTTCCGGCAGGCACAGCGCGACCGCAACGACCGCATCACCACCTGGGCGCTCGACGCGCTGGCCGACCTGCGCCGGCACGGGAACCCGGACAGCGAAAGACCGTTCCTCGTACACCGCACCATGTGCGACGTCCGCTGGCTCGACCCGACCGTCGACCCCAACGACCGGCAACCCGGCCGCTGCTACCTCGGCGACCCGCGCACCGCGAACACCGGCCCGCTGGGTCTCGCGCGGTTCACCACCCTGCGCTCCTGGCTCAGCCAGTGGAGCCTGCACCACTCCCGGGGCGGTGCGACCCGCAACGCCGCCCGTATCCGCCGCACGCCCGTACTCCAGATCGAGAACTCGGCCGACGACGCCGTACCGCCCACCCACCACACCGCCGTCCGCGCCGCCCTCGCCACTCCCGACGCGAGCTACCACCTCGTCAAGGGCGCCACCCACTACTACCGGCAGCAGCCCGACCTGCTCGCCGAATGCATCGCCACCATCGAGGGTTGGTGCACCCAGCGAGGACTGCTCGACCCCACCTGACGCCGGTGACGGCTGTCCGTCCTATGGTGTGGGGATGGCCTGCCGGATAACTGAGCTCGTGCTGGACGCACTCGACCCCGACCTGCTCGCCCGGTTCTGGTGCGAGGTCCTCGGCTATGTCGAGCTGGACCGCACGGACGACGGCGACATCGAGATCGGGCCGGCCGGTACCGGCTTCGGCGGTCCGCAGCCCACCATCGTGCTCAACCGGACCGACCGGCCCAGGACAGCCCAGCTGCGCCTGCACATCGACGTCAATCCCACCGACCGCGACCAGGACGCCGAGTTGGCGCGCCTGCTCGCGGCCGGTGCCCGGCCAGCGGACGTCGGTCAGACGGGAGACGAGAGCTGGCACGTGCTCGCCGACCCAGAGGGCAACGAGTTCTGCCTGCTGCGGCGGCGCCTGCCCCCGGTGTAGCGCGGACCGCCTAGGCTGGCGCCGTCGACCTGACCAGGCTCAGCGGCCGCATGTCGGTCCAGTTCTTGTTGATACTGGCGAGGCACGCGTCCCGCGTGTCGGACGGGTGGGCGACCGTCCACCCGGGAGGAACGTCGAGCGAGTCGGGCCACAGCGAGTACTGGCCTTCGGCGTTGACCAGGGCGAGGTACGTGCCGTCGGGGTCGTCAAACGGGTTGGTCATGCGTCTGCTCCTGCTCGTGTGTGCGGTTGGATGACGTGGTCGAGGGCCTCGGCGAGGATGGGGCCGATCTGGTTCAGGCCGGCGGGTCGGAGCATGCGTACGTGCTCGCTGTCGACCGGGGCGAGAGTTACCGTACCGTCCACATAGGACGTCCAGGCCGTCGTGGCCAGGTGGGCGCCGCCGGCGCGTACCACGCGCGGGCGCGAGTAGAACAGGAGCAGGTCGCCCGCGTACCGGTCGGGTGTGTACTCGCGGGCGAGCCGCCGGTGGGTGGCGTACACGTCGTTGAGCCGCTGCGCGAGGCGGGTCTCGTCCAGGCCCGTGGCGGCGGTGATCTGGGTGCGGATGAGGTCCACCACCGGTTCGCTCTCCTCGGGCATCACCTCGCGGAGCAGGGCGGGCAGCAGGTCGCGCCCGCGGGGCAGGGCGGCCGGCTCGTCGGCGGCGGTCATGAGTACCGAGTCGGCCGGATAACCGTCGATCACGGCGAGCAGCGCGACCCGTTCACCCTGTTGCTGGAGGCGCGTGGCCATGGCGTGCGCGAGCAGGCCGCCGAAGGACCAGCCGAGCAGATGGTACGGGCCCGCGGGCTGGATACGCCGGATCTGTACAAGGTAGTCGGCGACCATGCTGGCCATGTTCGGCGGCCGGGTGCCGTCGCGTAGCAGGGCGCGTGCCTGCAGCCCGTACACCGGTTGGTCCGGGTGCAGGTGCTGCAGGAGCCCGGTGTACGGCCAGCTGAGTCCGGCGGCCGGGTGTACGCAGAACAGCGGCGGGCGGCTGCCCGTAGCGCGCAGCGGCAGCAGGGCCTCGAATTCGTCGGGGATGTGGCTGTTGCTGAGTCGCTGGGCCAGATCCGCGACGGTGGGCGCGTCGAGCAGGGTGCGGAGGCTCAGGTCCACGCCGAGTGCGGTGCGGATCTGGGCGGTGAGCCGGGTGGCCAGGATACTGTCGCCGCCGAGTTGGAAGAAGTTGTCGTCGACGCCGACGGTACCGGTACCGAGTACCGCCGCGAAAATCTCGCAGAGGGTCCGTTCCGTCTCGTTGCCCGGGGGCCGCGCACCGCCGGTCTGCGCCGGGCGGGGCGCGGGCAGTGCCCTGCGGTCGAGTTTCCCGCTCGGGGTGACCGGCAACTGGTCGAGGGTGACCAGCGCGTGCGGGACCATGTAGTGCGGCAGCCGTTGGGCGAGGTGCCGCCGGATGTCGTCGGGGTCGGTGGCCGCGCTGCCCACGAGATACGCCACGAGTTGCTTGTACCCGGGGCGGCTCTCCCGCGCGATGACGGCGGCCTGGGAGATGTGCGGGTGTGTGCGCAGCGCGGCGACGATCTCACCGAGTTCGATCCGGTATCCGCGCACCTTGACCTGCTGGTCGGTACGGCCGAGGAAGTCGAGTTGCCCGTCGGCACGCCACCGCACGAGGTCGCCGGTCCGGTACATGCGCCCGCCCGCCGGCCCGTACGGGTCCGCGACGAACCGTTCCGCGCTGAGCGCCGGGCGCCGGTGGTACCCGCGGGCGAGGCCGGCTCCGGTGATGTAGAGCTCGCCGGGGACGCCGGGGACGGTGGGGCGCAGGGCGGCGTCGAGGACGTAGAGCCTGGTGCCCGGAATGGGGCGGCCGATGGTCGGTGCCGCGTCGGGCTCCAGGGGTCCGGTCATGGTGGCGCAGATGGTGGCCTCGGTGGGGCCGTACGCGTTGTGCAGGTGGTGGCGCGGCGCCCATTCGGGGATGAGGTGTGCGGGCAGCGCCTCGCCGGCCAGCGTGAGGCGGCGCAGGTGCGTGGGTGTGGTCAGGCCGGTGAGCGCGGCGTGGGGCAGCGTGACGTGGGTGATCCGGTGGATGCGCAGCGCGTCGCTCAGGTCGTCCCCCACGAGCGGGCCGGACGCCGGCACGACGAGGGTGGCGCCGGTGAGCAGAGCCCCACAGATTTCCCAGATGGACGCGTCGAAGCTGGCCGAGGCGAACTGGAGCACCCGGCTGTCCGGGGTGATGTCGAGGATATCCACGTAGGCGGATACGACGGCGGGGATGCCGGCGTGGGTGATGGTCACGCCCTTGGGGGTTCCGGTGGAGCCGGAGGTGTAGATGAGGTATGCGGGGTGTTCGCGGCGCAGCGGCGTGTCCCGGTCGGTGTCGGTGATGGTGGTGGCCGCGTACTGGCGCAGCCGTGTGTGCTCCCGCGGATCGTCCAGCAGCAGCACGGTAACGCCGGCGGTGGTCAGGGTTCCGGTGGTGGGTGTGGTGGCGAGTATGAGGGTTGGTTGCGCGTCGGTGAGCATGAACGCGACGCGCTCGGCTGGCAGGTCGGTGTCGATCGGGAGGTAGGCGGCGCCGGCCTTGAGCACGGCCAGGATGGCCGTGACCAGATCCGCGCCGCGGGGCAGCGCGAGAGCGACCACCTGTTCCGGGCCGGCGCCCGCGGCGATCAGCCGCCGGGCCAACCGGTTGGCCGCGGTGTCGAGTTGGGTGTACGTGAGTTCCTGGTCCCACGACGAGACGGCGACCGCGTGCGGGGTACGGCGGACCTGCGTGGCGAACAGGTCGGGCAGCAGCGGCGCCGGTTCCTGGTGCGCCTGTCCGTTCCACGCGTCCAGGACGTTGCCGCGTTCCCGCGCGGTGAGCAGGTCGATGTGGCTGAGTCGCTGCTGCGGGTCGGTGGCGATCGCGTCGAGTATGTGCTCCAGCCGCGGCAGCATGGCCTGCACGGTCGACGGGTCGACGCTGTTCGGGTCGTAGTGCAGGCCGAGAGTCAACTGATCGCCCGGCACCGCGACGAGGGACAGCGGGTAGTGGGTGGCCGCCTGCTGCTGGGTTGCGGCGATGCGCAGCCCGGCGAACTCGTGGGTCTGGTCGAGGCTGCGGGGATAGTTCTCGAAGACGGTGATGGTGTCGAACAGTTGGCTGTGCTGGCAGGCCCGGTGGATGTCGCGCAGGCCCAGGTGTGCGTGTTCGAGCATGGCGGATTGCTTGTGTTGCACGTCGGCCAGCAGCTGTGCCAGCGTACGGGCGGGGTCCAGGCGTACCCGCAGGGGCAGCGTGTTGATGAACAGCCCGACCATCTCGTCGGCGCCGGGCAGCTGCGGTGGCCGCCCGGACACGGTGGTGCCGAACACGACGTCGGTGCGTCCAGTGTGGAGGCCGAGCAGCAGCGCCCAGGCGGCCTGCACCGCGGTGTTGAGGGTGACGCCGAGGCTGCGTGCCCGCGCCCGCAGCGCGTCGCTGGCGGCCCGGGGAAGGTCACGCATCAGCAGCTGCGGCTGCCTCGGCTGGTCGCCCGCCGTGCCGATCAGCGTCGGTTCGTCGATACCGGCCAGCTCGGCCCGCCACGCCTCGCGCGCGGCGGCACGGTCCTGCTGGTTGAGCCAGGTCAGGAAATGGTGGTAGCTGGGCCGCTCCGGCCCCGGCGCCGGTGCGCTGTCGCGGTAGGCGCCGAGCAGGTCGTCGAGCAGCAGCGGGGTGGACCAGCCGTCCAGCAACAGGTGATGGTTCGTGACCACCAGCCGGTACCGCCGCGGGCCGAGCGCGACCAGGGCCATCCGGATGAGTGGCGGGTGGTGCATGTCGAACGGGGTGTCGTGTTCGTCGGCCATCAGGGCGCGCAGCCGCGCCGGTTGCTGCTGCGGGTGCACGCCGCTGAGGTCGAGGTACCGCCAGGGCAGGCTGACCCGTTCGGGTACCACCTGCACGGGCTGGCGTGCCGCGTCGGCGATGAAGGCGACGCGCAGGTTCGGGTGGCGGTCCAGGAGGGTCTGCGCCGCCACGCGGAGCGCGCCGGGGTCGAGCGGCCCGTCCAGGTCGAGGGCGAGCTGCACGGTGTACGCGTCGTTCGCGCCGTCGTGCAGGGCGTGGAACAGCAGCCCCTCCTGCAGGGGGGTCAGTGGCCACACGGCCCGCACCGGTACGTCGCCGCCCAGCGCGTCGTGGACGGCCTGGATCTCCGCGGCGGTGAGGTCCAGCAGCGGTTGGTCGTCCAACGGGGTGGCCGCGGCCGGCTGGCCGGGCGTGTCGGCCACGACGGCCAGTGCGGCGGGGGTACGGGCGGTGAACACGTCCCTGGGCGTGATCAGAACGCCCGCCTGTTTCGCGTGACTGACCACCCGCATCGCCAGGATGCTGTCCCCGCCGAGTTCGAAGAAGCCGTCCTCGGCGCCGACCGGGCCGCCACCGAGCACCTCGCCGAAGATGCCGCACAGCAGCTCCTCGGTCGGGGTGGCCGGAGCCCGGGACGCGGACGGTGTGGTGTATTCCGGTGCGGGCAGGGCCCGGCGGTCGAGCTTGCCGTGTGCGGTCAGCGGCAGGCGGTCGACGGTGACCAGAGCCGCCGGCACCATGTAGTGCGGGAGCCGCGCCGCCGCGTGCGCGCGCACGTCGGCCAGGTCGAGTGGGCCGGCGGCCACGAGGTACGCGACCAGCCGCCGGTCCCCCGGCCGGTCTTCGCGGACGACGGCCGCCGCCTGGGCGACACCGGGGTGGGTACGCAGCACCGTGGCGATCTCACCCGGCTCCACCCGGTACCCGCGGAGCTTGACCTGTTCGTCGACGCGGCCGAGGAAGTCGAGTTGCCCGTCGGCGCACCACCGGACCCGGTCGCCGGTGCGGTACATGCGCTGTCCGGACCGGCCGAACGGGTTGGCGACGAACCGTTCGGCGGTCAGCCCGGGGCGTCCACAGTAGCCACGGGCGAGCCCGGGCCCGGCAAGGTACAACTCACCGGCGACGCCGACCGGTACCGGCCGCAACTGTCCATCGAGGACATACGCCCGCGTGGCGGTGAAGGGTCGCCCGATCGGTGCCGCCTGCTCGCCCCGCTGCGGGTCGCTCATGGTGGCGTAGACAGCACCTTCGGTCGGCCCGTACACGTTGAGCATCTGCCGTGTCGCGGCCCACCCGGCCAGCAGCCCGGGCGGCACCGTCTCCGCACCCACCATCACCGTGCGCACCACCAGGCGCGCGGCCAACTGCGGCCGCTCGGCCGCGGCCTGCAGCAGCCAGTCGAACGCGGTCGGTGTCTGGCACAGCACGGTGACCTGCTCCCGGACCAGCAGGTCGAGGAGGTCGGCCGGGGACCGGGTGACGTGCTGGGCCACCACGACCAGGCGGCCGCCGTGCAGCAGCGCGCCCCACATCTCCCACACCGAGAAGTCGAAGGTGTACGCGTGGAACAGCGTCCACACGTCGTCGGCGCGGAACGCGAACCGGTCGGTGCTGGCGAACAGTCGGCAGACACCGCGGTGGGTCACCACGACACCCTTCGGCGCACCGGTCGACCCGGAGGTGTAGATGATGTACGCGGGATGGCGGGGATCCAGCCGCGCGGCGCGGTCCGCGTCGCCGACCGGATGCGCCGGGTACCAGTCGAGGGCGGCTCGGGTGGCGGGGTCGTCCAGCACGAGCACGGGGACCTGACCGGTGGGCACGTCGCCGGCCACCGACGCGGTGGTCAGCAGCAGGATCGCGCCGGTATCGGCCAGGACGAACCCGGTCCGGCGGGCGGGCTGCTGCGGGTCCAGCGGGACGTACGCGGCGCCGGACTTGAGTACGGCGAGGATCGCCACGACCAGGTCGGCCGAACGGGGCAGGGCCAGGGCCACCACCCGCTCGGGTGCGGCACCGGCCGCGATCAGCCGGCGCGCCAGCCGGTTGGCTCGCGCGTCGAGTTCGGCGTAGCTGAGCCGGTACCCGTCGCAGACGAGGGCGGTGTGCTGCGGTGTGCGGGCCGCCTGGGCGGCGAACAGGTCCGGCAGCACCGCGGCCGGCCCCGCCTCCGTACCCGATGCGTTGAACTCCACCAGGATGCGGTGGCGCTCCTCGTCGGACAGCAGGTCGACGGCGCGGATGTCGATGGCGGGATCCGCGGCCACCGCCTCCAGCATCCGGTGCCACCGGCCGACCAGACCGGCCACAGTGGACCGGTCGAAGACGTCGGTGTTGTATTCGACCGTCCCCATCAGACAGCCGTCCTCGGGCCCCACCGAGATGGCCAGGTCCATCCGCGCCGTACCGGTGCCCACCGGCAGCGCCTCGCTGTGCACGCCGGGCAGCCCGGTACGCAACGCGGGCAGCTCGCGCCAGGACAGCATGGTCTGGAACAGCGGGTGGTGGGACAGCGACCGGGTCGGGTTGAGCGCGCTGACCAGGTGCTCGAACGGGACGTCCTGGTGCGCGTACGCCTCCAGGCTCCGGCCGCGTACCCGTGCCAGCAGCTCCTGGAACGTCGGCTCGCCGGACGTGTCGACCCGCAGTACCAGGGTGTTGACGAACAGCCCGGTCAGCTCCTCGGTGGCCCGGTCGGTGCGCCCGGCGATGGGGGTGCCGACGGGGATGTCCTCGCCCGCACCCGAACGGGTCAGCAGTGCGGCGAGCGCCGCGAGCAGCACCATGAAGACGCTCGCGCCATTGTCCCGGGCGACCCGGTCCAGGGCGGCGGACAGCTCGGCCGGCCACCGGAGCGTGACCAGGTCCCCCCGGTAGGTGGCCTCCGCCGGGTGTGGCCGGTCGGTGGGCAGCTCGATGCGCTCCGGCAACTGGTCCAGGGCCCGGCGCCAGTAGGCGGTCTGCCGGGCGATGACGCTGTCCGGGTCGGCCGGGTCGCCCAGCAGGTCGCGCTGCCAGAGCGTGTAGTCGGCGTACTGGACCGGCAGCGGTGCCCAGGATGGAGCCCGGCCGGCCAGCCGCGCCGTGTACGCCGTGCCGATGTCGTTCCACAGTGGACCCGTGGACCAGCCGTCAGCGGCGATGTGGTGCACCAGCACCAGCAGCACCTGCCGGTCCACCTCACCGTCTATTGTGAACAGATGAGCGCGCAGCGGTGGCTCGGTGGTCAGGTAGAACGCGTACCCCGCCGCCTCCTGCAGCGCGCTGTCCAGGTCGGCCAGGGGTACCCGCCGCTGGCGTAGCACGGGTGTGGCGTCCGCCGGGTCGAGTACGCGCTGGTATCCGGTACCGTCCGCGTCCGGGTACACGGTGCGCAGGATCGCGTGGCGCGCCACCACGTCGCCCAGTGCCTCGGTCAGGGCCAGCGGATCGAGGTGCCCGGTGAGGTGGATCGCCATCGGGATGTTGTATGTGGGGCTCGGGCCGGACAGCCGGTACAGGAACCACAGCCGCGCCTGGGCGTAGGACAGCGGTACCGGGTCGGGCCGGCCGGCGGCCGCCCGCAGCGGGGGTCGAACGGCGTGCCCGGGTTGCAGGTGCGGGGCGAGTTCGGCGACGGTCGGCGCGTCGAACAGGGTACGCACCGGCAGTTCGACGCCGAGCGTGGCGCGTACCCGGCTGGCCACCCGGGTGGCGAGGATGCTGTTGCCGCCGAGGTGGAAGAAGTCGTCGTCGATACCCACCCGGTCCAGGTGCAGCACCTCCGCCAGGATGGTGCACAGCGTGTCCTCGGTCGGGTTGCGCGGTGGCCGCGATGCGAGGGCCGCGGCGTACACGGGGGCGGGCAGCGCCCGGCGGTCGAGCTTGCCGCCGGTGGTCAGCGGGAGCCGGTCCAGCGTGACCAGCGCCGCGGGCAGCATGTAGCGGGGCAGCCGCTGCGCGGCGTGTGCCCGTACGTCGGCGTCGTCCAGCGCGGGGTCGCCGACCAGGTAGGCGACGATCCGCTTGTCGCCGGGCCGGTCCTCCCGGACGGTGACCGCGGCGCGCACCACCTCGGGGTGGCTCTCCAGCACCGCGGCGATCTCACCGAGTTCGATCCGGTGACCGTGCACCTTCACCTGGTCGTCGGTGCGGCCGAGGAAGTCCAACTGGCCGTCCGGCCGCCACCGCACCAGATCGCCGGTGCGGTACATGCGCCGCCCGGGCGGCCCGTACGGGTCGGCGACAAACCGTTCCGCGGTGCGGTCCGGCCGCCGCTGGTACCCGCGCGCCAGGCCCAACCCGGTGATGTAAAGCTCGCCCGGGACGCCCGGCGGTACCGCCCGCAGCCAACCGTCCAGGACGTACAGGCCGCAGCCGGGAATGGGCCGGCCGATCGTCGGCGTATCGGTGGCGGCGAACGCGCCGGTGAGCGTGACGCAGATGGTGGTTTCCGTCGGCCCGTACCCGTTGTGCAGGTGCCGTCCCGGCGCCCACGCGGGGATGACGTGTGCCGGCACGGCCTCCCCGACCAGGGTGAGGTGTTCCAGGTGCGGCGGCGCGGTCAGACCGTCCAGCGCGGCGGGTGGCATTGTCACATGGGTGATGCGCTGCTCGTCCAGGACCGGGCCGAGGGTCTCCCCCGCGAGGGTCGCCTCGCCCGGAACCACCAGAGTCGCGCCGGCCAGCAGCGCCGCGGCGATCTCCCAGATGGACGCGTCGAAGCTGGCCGAGGCGAACTGCAACACCCGGCTGTCCGGCCGCACCGCCAGCGTGTCGATGTTGGATCGCACCGCGGCGGGCAGACCGGCGTGCGTGACGATGACGCCTTTCGGCGCTCCGGTCGACCCGGAGGTGTAGATGACGTATGCCGGGTGCTCCGCGCGCAGCGGTCCGGCACCGGTGACGGCCGTTGCGGGCAGGGCGGCCAGTTCGCGGGCGAGGTCCGGGTCGTCCAGCCGAAGCACCGGCACACCGGACCCGTCCACGACACCGCTGTCACCGGTGGTGAGGATCAGCGCGGGACGCGTGTCGGCGAGCAGGAACGCGACACGTTCGGCGGGCAGCGCCAGATCGATGGGCAGGTACGCGCCGCCCGCCTTGAACACGGCGAGGATCGCCACGATCAGGTGACTGGAGCGGGGCATGGCCAGGGCCACGAACCGCTCCGGGCCGACCCCGGCGGCGACCAGCCGCCGGGCCAACCGGTTGGCGGCCGCCTCCAGTTGCGCATAGGACAGGCTCCGCGCCGCGTCCACCACGGCGATTTCCTCGGGGGTACGCGCGGCCTGCTCGGCCAGCAGTTCCGGCAGCAGTTTCCCGGTACCGGGGAATGCCGGCCCGGTCCAGTCCACCAGCACCTGCTGGCGCTCGGCGCCGGTGAGCAGTTCGGCACCGCTGAGCCGGGTGTCGGGTGCGGTGCACACCGCCCGCAGGAACAACTCCAGCCGACCCACCAAACTCTCCACAGTGGACAGGTCAAAGATGTCGGTGTTGAACTCGGCGCTACCCCGCACGCCGGTCGGCTGCTCGGTCAGCGACAGCGACAGGTCCACCCGCGACGTACCGGTACCCACCGGCACCGGTTGGCAGGCCAGCCCCGGCAGGTCGACGTCCCAGCCGGGGGTGTTCTGCCAGGCGAGCAGCGTCTGGAACACGGCGTGGTGGGCCAGCGACCGCTGCGGGTTCAGCGCGGCGACGAGGTGCTCGAACGGCACATCCTGGTGCGCGTGCGCCTCCAGGCTGGCGTCGCGGGCCCGGGCGACCAGTTCCCGGAAGGTCGGGTCGCCGGACGTGTCGGCCCGTACCACCAGGGTGTTCACGAACAGCCCGGCGATGTCCTCGGTCGCCGCCTCGGTACGCCCGGCCACCGGCACCCCGATCGGGATGTCGGTACCGGCGCCCAGCCGGGTCAGCACCGCGGCCAGCGCGGCGTACACCACGATGAACGGGGTCGCCCCCTCGACCCGCGCCAACCGGTCCACCCCCGCGCGCAGCGATTCGTCCCAGCCGAACTCCAGCACGCCGCCCCCGTGGGTCGCGCGGGCAGGGTGCGGCCGGTCCGCCGGCAACTCGACCCGCTCCGGCAGGCCGGCCAGCGCGCCGCGCCAGTACCCGGTCTGGACGCTGGCGAGGCTGCCCGGGGCGTCCGGATCGCCCAGCAGTTCCCGTTGCCAGAGCGTGTAGTCCGCGTACTGCACCGGCAACGGCGTCCACGATGGAGCCTCACCGCGTTGCCGGGCCGCGTACGCGGTGGCCAGGTCCCGCCACAGCGGCCCGGCCGACCAGCCGTCCGCCGCGATGTGATGCGCCACGACCAGCAGCACCCACTCGTCCGCCGCACCGTCCACAGTGAACAGGTGGGCGCGCAGCGGCGCCTCGGTGGCCAGCTCGAACGGGTACCGCGCGGCGTCACCCAGCACCCCGTCCAGCTCCCGCGGCGCCACGGTGCGCTCCTGCCACGGGATCCTCACCTCGGCCGCGGGCAGGATGTGCTGGCAGCCGGCCCCGTCCCGCTCCGGATACACGGTGCGCAGGACCTCGTGGCGGCCTACCACGTCGGCCAGCGCCGCACGCAGCGCCGCCGGGTCCAGCCGCCCCCTCAGGCGTACCGCGAACGGCATGTTGTACGTCGGGCTCGGCCCGTCCAGGCGATACAGGAACCACAGCCGCGCCTGCGCGGCCGACAGCGGCAGCGGCTCCGGTCGCGGGTGCACCGCCCGCAGTACGGGTCGCGCGCTACCCTCCCGGCCGCCCGCGTCCAGCCGCGCGGCCAGACCGGCCACGGTCGGCGCGTCGAACAGGGCGCGGATGCTGACGTCGGTGGCCAGTACCGCGCGCACCCGGCTCGCCAGCCGCGTCGCGAGCAGGCTGTCCCCGCCAAGGTGGAAGAAGTTGTCATCGACGCCGACACCGTCCACCCCGAGCACGGCGGCGAACAGTCCACAGAGGATCTCCTCGGTCGGGCTGCCCGGCCCGCGGTTGACTGTGGCCGAGGTGTAGTCGGGGGCCGGCAGAGCGCGCCGGTCCAGCTTCCCGTTGGCCGTCAGCGGCAGCGACGCGACCACGACGACCGCCGCGGGCACCATGTGGTCCGGCAGCCGCGTCGCGGCGAACGCGCGCAACCCCATCGAATCCAGGGCTACGCCGTCACCGTCGGGCACCACGTAACCGACCAGCCGCCGGTCCCCCGGCCGATCCTCGCGTACCACCACCGCACACCGGGCCACGCCCGGGTAGGCCGACAGGGCGGCCGACACCTCCCCCGGTTCGATCCGGAACCCGCGGATCTTCACCTGGTCGTCGGCGCGCCCGAGATAGTCCAGCCGCCCGTCCGGCCGCCACCGCACCACGTCACCCGTGCGGTACATCCGCTCCCCCGCCGTGCCGAACGGGTCGGCCACGAAACGCTGCGCGGTCAACGCCGCCCGGCCCAGGTACCCCCGGGCCAGGCCCGCCCCGGCCAGGTACAGCTCGCCCGTGCACTCCGGCGGTACCGGCCGCATCGCACCGTCCAGCACGTACGCGCGCAGATCCGGCAGCGGCTCACCGATCAGGTTGCCACCCCGGACACAGTCCGCGGAGCCCAACGCGACATGCGTGGCGTGGACGGTCGTCTCGGTGGTGCCGTACATGTTCACCATCACCGGTGCCCGGTCGCCGTGGCCCGCGTACCAGGCGGCGAGCACCTCGAAGTCCAGCGCCTCCCCACCGAAAATCACCGCCCGCAACCGCAGCCCGCGATCCAGCTCCGGATCCTCCACAGTGGCCTGTCGCAGCGCCGCGAAGGCTCCCGGCGTCTGGCACAGCACCGTCACCTGCTCGTCGACTAGCAACCGCAGCAGCTGCGCCGGCGTCCGGGCCACGTCCCGCGGTACGATCACCAGCCGGCCGCCGTACAGCAGCGCGCTCCACATCTCCCACACCGAGAAGTCGAACGCGGTCGAGTGCAGCATGCTCACGACGTCCCCGGCACCGAACGTGAACCACGACCGCGTCACCTCGAACAACCGCGCCACGTTCTGGTGGCTGACCACCACGCCCTTCGGCCGACCCGTCGAACCCGACGTGTAGATGACATAGGCGGGGTGCCGCGGGTCGATCGCCACCTCGGGCATGGAATTGTCCATAGTAGACTCATCACCGACCAGGAGCACCGGCACTCCGGCACCCACGACTGTTCCGGGCGTGGTGACCACCAACGCGGCCCCGCTGTCGGACAGCATGAACTCGACCCGGTCAGCCGGGTAGTCCGGATCCACCGGAAGGTACGCGGCGCCGGCCTTCAGCACCGCGAGGATCGCGACGACCAGATCGACACCGCGCGGCACCGCCACCGCCACCACCCGCTCCGGCCCAGCGCCGGCCGCGATCAGGCGGTGCGCCAACCGGTTGGCCCGCGCGTCCAGTTCGGCGTACCGCAGCGTACGTCCTGCGCAGCTGACCGCCACCGCGTCCGGCGTACGGCGCACCCGCGCGGCGAACAGCCCCGGCAGCGTCGCCGCGCCACCCGACCCGCGCGGTCGACCACTCGACTCCAGTTGGATCCACCGGCGCTCATCCCGGGTCAGCAACTCCACCCGCCCCAGTACCTGCTCCGGCCGGCAGACCACCGCCTGCAGGAGAGTCATCACCCGCCGCTGGTGACCGTACAGCTCCCGAAGCTCGTAGCAGGCCGGGTTGGCGGCGACGTCGACGCGGATGCTGTCATGCCGGTCGTAACCCACCACGCACAAATCCCCCACCGGCCCGAGCGACAGCGTGTGCACCGTCGCCGGACAGCCGGCGAAGCTCACCTCACGGTCGTACGCCATCACGTTCACGTGCGTACCCAGCAGCCCGGCCAACCCACCCGCGACGCCAAGCTCCCGAGCGAGTTCCTCGCCGCGGTACAGCTGGTGCCGCAACGCCTGGCGGATCTCCACAGTCACCTGCCGGGTCAGCTCGACCAGCGGCACCCGCGGGCTCACGGCCACCCGCACCGGCAACACGTTCGCGGTCACACCCAGCGCCGGACCGCCGGGCGGGCGCCCCTTGACCGGCAACCCGACAAGCACCTCGCCTGCCCCGGTCATCCGGTGCAGGTATCCGGCCGTAGCCGCGACCAGCAGCGCCGACCAGTGCGTACGCGCCGCCCGCGCCGCCGCCCGCAACTGCTCCGACTCCGCCCAGGACAGGGTGCTGCTACGGCTCAACGCCACCGCGGACGGCGGCGCCGTACGGCCCGCGAGACTCACCCGATCCGGCCGCTCCGCGAGGCGACGCAGCCAGAAGTCCCGATCGCCGTCGAACTGCGCCGACGCGCGGTACGCCTCCTCCCGCTCCACCAGCGCCCGCAACGGCGCGAACGGAACCGGCCCAGCCGCCTCACCACGGGCGTACGCCGTGTAGATCTCCGCGACCCGCCGGGTCAGCAGGCCGGCGCTCAACGCGTCCATGCTGATGTGGTGTACGCACTGGTAGAACACGAACCGTTGCGGCGCCAACCGGAACAGCGCGCACGAAAACAGCGGGTCCGACGGCCCACCGGCACGCGCCACATCGGCACGCATCCACGCCTGCGCCTCGCCCAACGGTTCGGCCGCCCCGCTGACATCCACCACCGGGAAGACCCAGTCCACCTCCTGCCGCACACTCTGCCGCAACACGCCATCGTGATCCGCCACCCGCACATGCACACACTCGGCCTCGGCCGCCGCCGCCCGCGCCGCCGCTTCCAACAGCACCGGGTCGACCGGTCCATCGATCTGCACGTACTCAGCGATCCGGAACGGCACCGGCGAGTCCGCCAGCTGCTGCGCCAGCCAGATCTCCCGTTGTGCCGCCGTCACCGGCAGGTCGGTCGCGTCCATGTCGTCACACCACTTCCCGCGCTCTGATCAGAAAGGCAACATCCACACAGACGGGCAACCACCCGTGCCTGGCCACGAAAAGCCACCAGTCACCCTTCAGGTCCCCACCCCGTCCGCCACTGGCACTGGCCCACCCGAACGTGGTGCGGAATACCACACGCCGCGGCCGCCGACAGTCCATCACTAGGTTTCCCTTCATAGATGAATTACCGTGCATGGCGCCGTACGGAAGGAATAGTCGGCGGATCCGGGTGCCGATGCACCTTACGGATCGGTGACCGGTCGGACACCGAAGTCATCGCCGACGCGCGCGGGCCTTCCACCCCGGATCGCGCCGTATCCGCGCCGTCCCGAGGTGTCTGTTGGTTCTGGCCAAAGCCAGACCGTCTACTGTGGATACAATCAGAGAGTGGAAAGCGGGTCGTGTATCGTGCCCCCTACGACCCGGACGGGTTATTCGCGCTGTCTCCTTCCTGACCACCCGAGGTGGCGCGGACGCCGGAGATGCCCTGCCACAACAGGGTGGTGAGGTAGTCGGTCAACGTGGCCCGGTCGATCGGCTGATCCCGCATGATCCACCAATCCCCCACCGTCTGGACCAGACCCACCATCCCGTACGCCCACGGCTCCGCCGGACCCGCATCCAACCCCAGAGCCCGCAACCGCTCCCCGATCACCTGGGCCAGATTCGTCGCCACCGTCTGCGCTGACGCGGCGATCACGTGATGCACACCCTGGGCACCCGACTGGTGCACCAGCACCCGGTACAGATCCGGGTAACTC
>DATEJJ010001126.1:0-5574 GCA_035278125.1 Rugosimonospora sp. | reverse complement strand
ACCCGGTGCACCGGGCGCTGTTAGCTCATGCCGTTCCACTGGTCCACGATCACCGGGGACGCGGCGCCGACGCCCAGGCTGAACCGGCCGGGCGCGGCCTCGGCCAGGGCGGCGGCGCTCATCGCGAGCAGCGCCGGGCCGCGGGTGTAGACCGAGGCGATGGCGGTGCCGAAGCGCGCGTCGGGCAGCAGGGCGGCGGCGTACGCGGCCGGGGTGAAGGCGTCCAGGCCGGCCGTCTCGGCGGTCCAGAACTCCTGGTAGCCGGCCTCGCGCAGGCGGGGGAGCAGGTCGGCGTGGGCGGCGAGGGGCGGGCCGAGCGGGATGGTGATGCCGAGGCTCATCGCTCCGCCCCGCGGGCGGTGAGGCCGTCGAGGAAGATCGACGCGCAGTCGTCGGCGAGCCGGGTCAGCGGGTAGTCGCGGCTCGGCCGGAACCACCGTACGGACATCCACAGCCCGTCCCGGACCAGCCGGTAGAAGACGCGCGGGTCCAGGTCGGCGCGGAACACGCCCTGATCGATGCCTGCGTTGATCACATCCACCCACACATTCTGCACCTCGCGGGCGACATTTCTGAGGTACCCGAAGCGCTCGTATTGGCGCAGATAGTTCGCGTCGTTCTGGTAGATCTCGGTGGCGTGCGGGTACGCCTCGACCACCTGTAATGAGGCGAGTACCAGGTACTGCAGCCGGGTGCGCGGGTCGGCGTCGCGCGGGGGTATCTGCCGGTACTGCGCGCGCAGATCCTCGAGGTACGCGGTGAGGATCTCGTCGACGATCGCCTCTTTCGACTCGAAGTGGTGGTACAGGCTGCCGGAGAGAATGCCCACCTTGTCGGCGATCTGGCGTACGGTCGTCGCCGCCACGCCCTTGAGGGCGAACAGTTCGGCGGCGCTGGCGAGGATGCGCTCTCGTCGATCCTGGGGCTCGCGCACCATTTCCTCTTTCGCGGGTCGATGGTGAGTTGACATCGACGGGCGTTGCCCGTGCCCCCCCGAGGCACCCCGGAGTTTACTGCGCATGCACATCAGGTGTTGTCCTGAAAGCGATGCGTAATTGTTGCTGGTCAACTAGCGCTTGCTTGGTCGTACCCCAGCCTTTCCGGCCGGCCAGCGCCGAGCCCCTCCAGCACCGACCGGAGGTGTTACGGAACACGGACTCCGGCCGTGCGGCCGGCCCGGGTCGCCCAGCGTGACCGGCTGCTACACCAGCGCGTCGAGTGCCTTGAAGACCCGCTTGTCGGACACCGGGTACGGGGTGCCCAGCGCCTGGGCGAAGTAGTTGACCCGCAGCTCCTCCAGCATCCACCGGATGTCCTCCAGCGGGCGGGTCGCGGGGTGGCCGGGGGTGAGCTGGTCGCGCAGTTCGCGGTACTCGCGGGTCACCTCGGCCATCCGGGTCACCTGCTGGCGGTCCCGGGCCGGGTTGCCGGGCAGCTTCTCCAGCCGGTACGCCAGCGCCCGCAGGTACCGGGGCAGGTCCGCCAGGCGCTGCGTGCCGGTGGCGGTGACGAACCCGGGGCCGATCAGCCCGGCCAGCTGGTCCCGGGCATCCACAAGGGACGGTAGCAGGGCCGGGTCGCGGGACAGCTCGTCGATGCGCTGCTGCGCCTGGTACGCGGTGGACAGCAGGCCGCGTACCTCGGTCACCACGCCCAGCGCCGCGCCGGGCAGCCGCGGGCGTACCGCCTCCTGCAGCGCCGCGAAGCCGGCCGCGTCCCACGCCGGACCGCCGGCCTGCGAGACGAGCGCGTCCAGGGCGGCCGCGACGCAGTCGTCCAGCAACTCGGCCAGGCTGCCGTACGGGTACCGGAGCAGGGACAGCTTCGCCGCGTTCGGCAGCCGCTGCGACACGTACGGCACCGGGGAGGGCAGCGCGAGCAGCAGCAGCCGCCGGGTACCCCGCCACATCGCGTACCGCTGCTCGGCTGCGCTGTCCAGCAGCCGTACCCCGACCCCGTTGCCTTCGTCCACAAGGGACGGATAGTCGGTCACCCGGTACCCGCCCCGGTCGTGCACCACGGTCTGCGGCAGCGCGCCGAGGTCGAACCCGCGCATGCCGTGCCGCTCCAGGCCGGCCGCCGGCGCGGAGGCGGACAGCGCGTCCCGGGCCACCGGGCGCAGCCGCTCCTGCAGCGCCGCCAGGTCCCTGCCCTCGCCCGCGGTGGCGCCCTGCTCGTCCACCACCCGGAAGGTCACCCGCAGGTGCTCGGGTACCTTCGCCGGCTCCCACGCGTCCGGGGGTACCGGCGTGCCGGACAGCCGGCCCAGCTCCCGCTCCAGCGCGGGCAGGAACTCGACCGGCTGGGGGTTGCGCTCCGGGGCCAGCGGGGCCAGCGCGAGCACCGCGTCGTGCGCGAAGTCGGGTGCGGGTACCAGGTTGCGGCGTACCGGCTTGGGCAGCGTACGGATCAGCGCGGTGGCCAGGTCCGCCCGCAGCCCCGGGATCTGCCAGCCGAACCCGACCGGGTCCACCCGGTTCAGCAGCGCGAGTGGAATGTGGACGGTCACCCCGTCCGCGTCGGTACCCGGCTCGAACTGGTACGTCAGCGCCAGGTCGGTACCGGGCCAGGTGTCCGGGTACGCACCCGGGTCCACGCCGGCCGCGCCCGCGTTGACGAGCATGGACTTCTCGAAGCTGAGCAGGTCGGGCCGCTCCCGGCGGACCCGCTTCCACCAGCTGTCGAAGTGCCGCGCCGAGGTCACCTCGGGGGCGATCCGCGCGTCGTAGAAGGCGAACAGTGCCTCGTCGTTGACCAGGATGTCGCGCCGGCGTACCCGCTGCTCCAGCTCCTCGACCTCGTCGCGTAGCCGCTGGTTCTCGTGGAAGAACGGGTGCTGCGTCTGCCAGTCGCCCTCCACCAGCGCGTGCCGGATGAACAGCTCGCGGGACAGCACCGGATCGATGCGCCCGTAGTCCACCTTGCGCGCGGCCACCAGCGGTACCCCGTACAGCGTCACCTTCTCGTACGCCACCACGCCGCCCCGGCGCGCCTCCCAGTGCGGTTCGCTGTAGCCGCGCTTGACCAGGTGGCCGGCGAGCCGCTCCACCCACTCGGGCTCCACGCTGGCCGCGATGCGCGCCCAGAGCCGGGACGTCTCCACCAGTTCGGCGGCCACCACCCAGCGCGGCGGCTTGCGCGCCAGGGCCGAGCCCGGGAAGATGGCGAACCTGGTACCCCGCGCGCCCAGGTACTCCCGCTTGTCGCCCTCGCGCAGCCCGACGTGCGACAGCAGCCCGGCCAGCAGCGCACTGTGCATAGTGGACGGTGCAGCCGGTTCGGTGTTCAGCCGCATGCCCATGGACTTGACGATCTGGCGTAGCTGGCTCTCCAGGTCCTGCCACTCCCGTACCCTCAGATAGTTGAGGAACTCGGCCTTGCACAGCCGCCGGAAGCCGCTGCTGGACAGCGCCCGCTGCTGCTCCCGCAGGTAATTCCACAGGTTGAGATAAGCCGTGAAGTCAGAGTCCGGCGCGGCGAACCGGGCGTGCTTCTCGTCCGCGGCCGGGGCCTGGTCGGCGGGGCGCTCGCGCGGGTCCTGGATGGCCAGGCCGGCCGTGATGACCAGCACCTCGCGGACGCAGCCGCCGTCGCGCGCGGCCAGCAGCATCCGCCCCAGCCGGGGATCGATGGGCAGCTGGGCGAGCTGCCGCCCCAACCTGGTCAGCCGGTTGCCGTCCAGCGCGCCGATCTCCTGCAGCAGCTCCACGCCCGCCTTGACGTTACGGCGGTCCGGCGGGTCCAGGAACGGGAACGCCTCCACCTCGCCCAGGCCCAGCGCGGTCATCTGGAGGATCACCGAGGCGAGGTTGGTACGCAGGATCTCCGGCTCGGTGAACGCCGGGCGGGCCGCGAAGTCCTGCTCCGGGTACAGCCGGATGCAGATCCCGTCGGCCAGCCGGCCGCAGCGCCCGGCGCGCTGGTTCGCCGACGCCTGCGAGATGGGCTCGATGGGCAGGCGCTGCACCTTGGTCCGGTGGCTGTACCGCGAGATGCGCGCGGTACCCGGGTCGACGACGTACCGGATGCCCGGCACGGTCAGCGAGGTCTCCGCGACGTTGGTGGCCAGCACGATCCGCCGGCCGGGGTGCGGCTGGAAGACCCGGTGCTGCTCGGCCGTCGACAGGCGCGCGTACAGCGGAAGGATCTCGGTGTCCGGCAGCGGCATCCGGCCCAGAGCCTCGGCCGCGTCCCGGATCTCCCGCTCCCCGCTCGCGAAGACCAGGATGTCGCCGGGCGCCTCCCGGCGTAACTCGGCCACCGCGGCGCAGATCGCCTCGGTTTGATCGAGGTCGTCCGGCTCGTCGCCCTGTGCGCCGTACGGGCGGTAGCGCAGCTCGACCGGGTAGGTGCGGCCGGAGACCTCGATGATCGGCGCGTCGAAGTGCCGGGCGAAGCGCTCCGGGTCGATCGTCGCCGAGGTGATGATCACCTTGAGGTCGGGGCGGCGGGGGAGCAGTCGCTTGACGTACCCCAGAATGAAGTCGATGTTGAGGCTGCGCTCGTGCGCCTCGTCGATGATCAGCGTGTCGTACCGGCGCAGCATCCGGTCGTGCTGGATCTCGGCCAGCAGGATGCCGTCGGTCATCAGCTTGATCCGGGTGTCCGGGCCCACCCGGTCGGTGAACCGCACCTGGTAGCCGACCGCGCCGCCGAGTTCGACCCCCAGCTCCTCGGCGATCCGCTCGGCCACCGTGCGCGCGGCCAGCCGGCGCGGCTGGGTGTGCCCGATCATGCCGGCCTGACCGCGCCCCAGCTCCAGGCAGATCTTGGGTAGCTGCGTCGTCTTCCCGGAGCCGGTCTCGCCCGCCACGATGACCACCTGGTGGTCACGGACCGCAGCCAGGATGTCGTCTCGGCGTTGGCTGACCGGCAGCTGCGGCGGGTAGCTCACCGCCGGCGCGCCAGCGGCCAGCGGCATCGGGGTACTCATCTCAACCGGTAAGAATACGGGCAGGCCACGGTACCCCCGCCAGTGAATTCCGCCTCAGCGGGCCGGCGCACTCGGCCACACGGCTGATCGATGCTCATGCTGCCAGCCCACGGTTCTGTCTGTTCGCCCCCGTCCTGTCCGGTACGTCGTTAGTTAGGTTCACGTCCGGTGGGGGTGTGATCGGGTTCAGTCGCGCGCCCACGGAGAGGCTGGTTTGGCTATGCGTGGGCGATTCATCCTGCGGGTGCTGCTGGCCGTCGGGTGCCTGGTGCCCACCGGCGTGCTGTTCGTCCAGTTCTGGCAGAGCACCAGCGACAAGGTGGCGTTCGTGGCGCGCGAGCGGGACGGGGTGACCTACCTCGGCGCGCTGGCGCAGCTGTCCACGGCGCTGGCACAGGCGGACGCGGCGGCCAGCGGGGGCGATGCGGCGCCGGCCGGGGCGCTGGGCCGGGCGGTGGACACGGTATCGGCCGTGGACCTGCGGCTCGGCGACGAACTGCGTACCCACGAGCGCTGGACCGACCTGCGCGGGAAGATCGGGTCGCTGCCGCACTCCGGCACCGACCCGGCCGCGGCCGACACCGCGTACCACGGGGTCGGCGAGCTGCTGCTGGCGCTGTACACCAAGGTCCAGACCGCCG
>DATEJJ010001125.1:0-2778 GCA_035278125.1 Rugosimonospora sp. | reverse complement strand
GGGTGTGTTGCCACCCGACGCCGCGCCTCCGCCGACCTGGCAGCCCGCCAGCGCCGCCGCGGCCAGCACCAGACCAGTAACCACGACAGTCCCGCGCACTGTCCCCAACCCCTTCAGCGGAGGGCCGCCCACCGCGGCCCGGCTCCACTACAGGAAAGCGGGCCGCGGGCCGGTGCGGCGTCGGGCGGCGGGAGGGTGGCACGAATCCGGGAGTGCGGCTAATCCTCCCGGACCAGGTGCAGGACGGTGCTCGCGTAGTCGCCGGTGGGCAGCTGCGGGCGTACGCCGTGGCCGAGCAGGACGGCGCCGTGGTGCACCTCGCCGGTGTCCGCGTCGCGGTAGCGGGCGGCGGGGTCCAACCCGCGCAGCGGTACCAGGTGCGGCGCGCGGCCGAAGTGCGGGGCGGGCAGCCAGAAGAACGCGACCGACTCGGCACCGTCCACCGCGACATACTGCACAGTGGACAGTCCGTCGCCGTGCGGCGGGCGCAGCCGGTACAGCTCGCCGTGCTGCACCACCGGGCGGATCCGCTTGTACTGCTCGATCAGCGCGGTGGCCTCGGCCAGCTCCGCATCTGTCCACAGTGGAAGGTTGCCGCCCACGCCGAGTACGCCGGACATCGCGACGTGGAACCGGAACCGCAGCGGCACCGAGCGCCCGGTGAGGAAGTTGGGCACGTCGGTGACCCAGGCGGCCATCGTCTGCGCCGGGTAGACCTGGCTGTAGCCGTACTGGATGTGCAGGCGGTCGCTGGCGTCGGTGTTGTCCGACGTCCACGCCTCGTCGGTGCGGCGCAGGATGCCCAGGTCCACCCGCCCCCCGCCGCCCGAGCAGGTCTCGATGCGCAGGTCGGGGTGGTCGGCGCGGAGCCGGTCCAGGACACCGTAGAGGTTGCGCACGTACGCGTGCCACAGCCGGTCCCCGTCCGCGCCCGCCTCGGGCCAGCCGGCCTCGGTGAGGGGCCGGTTCATGTCCCACTTGATGAAGTCGATGTCGTTCTCCGCGACCAGCTTGTCCAGCCAGGCGTGCGCCCACTGGGCGACGTCGGGACGGGCGAAGTTGAGCACCAACTGGTTGCGCAACTGCGTACGGGTGCGGTGCGGGAAGTGCAGCACCCAGTCGGGGTGGGCGCGGTACAGGTCGCTGTCCGGGTTGACCATCTCCGGCTCCACCCAGATGCCGAACCGCATGCCCAGCTTGTGCACCTCCTCGACCAGCGGGCCCAGCCCCTCCGGGAACCGCACCGGGTTGACTGACCAGTCACCCAGTCCGGCGTGGTCGTCGACGCGCGCGCCGAACCAGCCGTCGTCCATCACGAACAGCTCGACGCCGAGCGTGGCCGCCTGCCGGGCCAGCGCCCGCTGCCCGTCGACGTCCACCATGAAACCGGTGGCCTCCCAGGAGTTGTACAGCACCGGCCGCAGCTCGCCGGGCCGCGGCAGCACGTGCGCGCGCACGTACCGGTGCCAGGCCCGGCTGGCCGCGCCGTACCCGCCGGTGCTGTAGAGGCCGGCGAACACCGGCGTCTGCCACCGCTCCCCCGGCGCCAGCGCGAACCCGACGCCGTCCTGTCCCGCGCCGCCGGTCACCGACACCAGATCCGTGGGGGTACGCGTGACGGCCAGCTGCCAGCTGCCGCTCCAGGCGAGCGCGGCGCTCCACACCTCCCCGTGCTCCTCGGTGGCGTCCCCCGCGTCCAGGGTGAGCCACGGGTTGGCGTGGTGCCCGGTGGTACCGCGCCGGCTGGTCAGCACCGTCTCACCCCGGGTGACCGGTACCCCCTCCAGCAGGCTCTCGCTGCCCCAGTGCCCGGTGACGTGGCGCAGCACGTACCCGCCCCGCGGCGGTACGGTCCAGCTGGCCGAGTCGGCGCGCAGCACCTCGACCGGGCTCCCGTCGCCGGTGTGCCGCAGGCCGACCCAGCGTTCGACCACGTCGCTGTCCGGGTGCACCCGGTAGGACAGCTCCACGTCCAGCGGGTAGTAGGTGTCGCGCAGCCGCACGGTGAGCAGGTCGCCGTCGATCGTGTGGTCGGCGTACGCCAGCTCCAGGGCGCGGGTACCGTCGGCGAACCGGACCCGCAGTGACGGTACGCCGAACCGGGCGCCGCCGTCGACCGGCAGCTCCTCCGCGTCGTACACGCCGCCTTCGAAGGTCGCCATGGTCAGCTGCTCGGGGCCGGGTACGGCGGCGGCCTGGGCGAGGGTGAGGGAGGGTCCCCAGTAGACGTGCCGCGGTACGCCGTCGACCAGGCGCAGCACGTATCCGGTGGTGGGGGTGGACAGTAGCCAGGTGTGACTCAGGGAGTCGTACGCGATCGATGACACGTGGCAGTTTACCCAACCTCAGCCGCCGCTGAGTTCCCGGTCCAGCGGGGTGCGGAACCGGGGTACCACCCGCGCCGGCCCGATCCACGCGGCCAGCCGCGCGGCCTCCGCCTCGATCCGGGCGGCGGCCTCGGCGCCCACGTCCTCCAGCAGCCGGTAGACCACCTCACCGCCGGGGTGCTGCGACCAGCCGCCGACCACCCGCCCGTCGCACCAGACGGTGGGCGCGATGTTGCCGGACCGGTCGAACAGGGCCGGCGCGTGCGGGCCGAGGTACCAGTCGCGCCCGGCCCAGCCCATCGGGGTGGCGTCCAGCCCCGGCAGCAGCGCCACCCAGGGCGGCGGCGGCTCGACCGGGTCGAGGTCATCGGCGAGCACCAGCCCGGTGCCGCCGCCCAGGTCCACCTCGACCGGCGCCACCTCGGCCAGCGCCTGCCGGACCTGCCCCGCC
>DATEJJ010001124.1:0-5256 GCA_035278125.1 Rugosimonospora sp. | reverse complement strand
CGCCGGCGGTCCAGCCCGGGCCGGATCCGGCGCAGCCGCCCGGCACGCCGCCGGATTATCCGCTGCCCGAATGGGCGAAGGAGGCGCTGGCCGAGCCGGAGCGGGACCGGCTGTTCCCGCGCGGGGAGTTGGCCGCCGGTGCCGCCGTGGCGGCCGTGATCGCACTGCTGGGCCTGGGGCTGGGTGGGCTGTGGTCCGCGGTGGCGCCGTGGGTGCCCGCGATGCGTACGGCGGACGGGGCGATCCTGGCCCAGCCCGAGCAGGAGCAGATGATCGCGGGCGAGGGCTGGTACCTGTTCCTCACGGTGCCCGCCGGCATCGCGGTGGCGGTACTCGCGTGGGTGCTGCTGCGCCGGTACCGGGGCGTGGCGGTGCTCATCGGGATCGTGCTGGGCAGCGTGGCGAGCGGGATCATCGCGTACAAGTTCGGGCACGACCTCGGACGCGCGCACGCGCGGTACCTCGCCGACAACGCGCCGATCGGTACCACCTTCTCCATCCCGCCCAACCTGCGCGCCCAGGCCGTCGGCGTGTGGCACGGCTGGCTGCCGTACGCGAAGGGGGACGTGCTGTCCATGGCGATCGCCGCGGCGGTGGTGTACCTGTTGCTCGCCGGCTTCTCGCCGTACCCGTCGCTGCGCCGGCCGCCGCCCGCGCCGGAGCAGCCGACCGACCAGGCCGACCAGGCCGACCAGGCCGACCAGCCCGCGCCGCCGGTCAGTTCGGGCTGGTAGACACCGCGAGTTCGGGCAGCGGTACGGGCACCGCGCGCACCTGGCGCAGCAGCCCCACCTCCCGCCCCAGCAGCCGGCGCTCGGCGCGTAACCGGGTGGCCGCGTCCGGCGCGGCGAGCAGCGCCTGCCGCTCGGCCAGGGGCAGCGACGCGGTCGCCGCGATCAGGTGCGACAGCACGACCGGATCGTCCGGTACCTGCTCGCCCGCCTCGTCCGGCCGCACCAGCCGCAGGTAGCGCTGGAACAGGTCGAGCAGGCCCGGGGTGAGCCGGTCCGCCTCGCCCACCGGCCCCTCCGGTTCGTCCAGCCATTCCACGTCGGCGATCAGATACGGCGCCGCGTTCGGCTCGATCTTGCGGATCGCGAACCGGCGCCGGCCCACGGTGACCAGGTCGAACCGGCCGTCCGGATGCTCGGTCACCTGCCGGATCTCGGCGCTGCAGCCCACCTCGTGCAGGGTCAGCGTGGCGCTGTCCCCGGTGTGGTGGTCCACCTCCCAACCGCGCTGGATGGCCACCACGCCGAACTCGCGCGGCGCGCCGTCCGGCAGCGCCAGCAGGTGCCGTACCAGCGCGCGGTAGCGCTCCTCGAAAACGTTCAGCGGCATGACCAACCCGGGGAACAGCACGGTTCCCAGGGGAAACATCGGCAGGCCGCTGATCGCCACCAGGGGAGCCTATCGGTAGCGGCTTCCCCGCGGCAGTCGTGGCGTTGGCGCTGGCCTGGGTCCCGCGCGGCGCCGGGTCGGTGGTCGCCGCCCACTGCCGGGCGAGGCGGCCCGCGGCCGTAGACTTGTCGCGTGTTGAACCGGATCGACCTGCGTGTCCCCGCCGGCCAGGCCGCACCGGACCAGGCCGCGCTGCGCGGCCTGCTCCCCCGCGCCGCGCTCGACGTGTCCGCCGCCGTGGAGCAGATGCGCCCGGTGGTCGAATCGGTGCGCGACCATGGTGCCAGCGCGGTCCGCGAGGCGAGCGCGCGGTTCGACGGCGTCACCCTGTCTGCTCTGCGGGTACCCGGCGAGGCGCTGAAGCAGGCCGAGCAGGATCTCGACCCGGCGGTACGGGCCGCGCTGGGCGTGGCCATCGAGCGCGCCCGGCTGGTACACACCGGGCAGCGGCGCGAGGACGTACGCACCCAGGTGGTACCCGGCGGGACCGTGACCCAGCGCTGGCGGCCGGTACGGCGGGTCGGCCTGTACGTGCCGGGCGGGGTGGCGCCGCTGCAGTCCAGCGTCGTGATGAACGTGGTGCCGGCCCAGGTGGCCGGGGTGGAGTCGATCGCGGTGAGCAGCCCGCCCCGGCGGGACACCGGCCTGCCGCACCCGAACATCCTGGCGGCCTGCGCGCTGCTCGGGGTGGACGAGGTCTACGCGGTGGGCGGGGCGCAGGCGATCGCGATGTTCGCGTACGGCACCGAGGAGTCGGAGCCGGTCGACCTGGTCACCGGACCGGGCAACATCTGGGTGACCGCGGCCAAGCGGCTGGTCCGCGGTACGGTCGGCATCGACGCCGAGGCCGGTCCCACCGAGATCGCGATCCTGGCCGACGGTACCGCCGACCCGGTGCACGTGGCCGCCGACCTGATCAGCCAGGCCGAGCACGACACGCTCGCGGCCAGCGTGCTGGTCACCCCGTCCGAGGAGCTGCTGGCCGCGGTGGAACGGGAGCTGGACCGGCAGGTACCGGCGACCCGGCACGCGGAGCGCATCCGCGCCGCGCTCACCGGTACCCAGTCCGCCGCGGTACTGGTGGACGGCGTCGACGCCGGGCTGCGCGTGGTGGACGCGTACGCGGCCGAGCACCTGGAGATCCAGACCCGGGACGCCCGTACCGTCGCGGAGCGGGTACGCAACGCGGGCGCCATCTTCGTCGGCCCGTGGTCGCCGGTGTCGCTCGGCGACTACTGCGCCGGCTCGAACCACGTGCTGCCCACCGGCGGCTGTGCCCGGCACTCGTCCGGCCTGTCGGTACAGGCGTTCCTGCGAGGGGTGCAGCTGATCGAGTACGACGCGGCGGCGCTGCGCGACGTGTCCCCGCACGTGCTGGCCCTGGCCGAGGCGGAGGATCTGCCCGCCCACGGCGAAGCGGTGAGCGCGAGGTTCCCGGCATGAGCGAGCGCATGAGCGCCGAGGAGCTGATCCGGGAGGAGCTGCGGGGGCTGCGCCCGTACGGTGCGCCGCAGCTCGACGTGGCGGTGCGGCTGAACACCAACGAGAACTCCTACCCGCTGCCCGACGAAGTGGTCACCGCCATGGAGAAGGCGGTCGCGGACACCCTGCGGGACCTCAACCGGTACCCGGACCGGGACGCGGTCGCGCTGCGCGAGGACCTGGCGGCGTACCTGAACCGGGAGGGTGTACAGCCGTCGCTGCGCGCCGCCGGGGTGTGGGCCGCGAACGGCTCCAACGAGGTGCAGCAGCAGTTGCTCCAGGTGTTCGGCGGGCCGGGGCGCAGCGCGATGGGCTTCGCCCCGTCGTACTCGATGCACCCGCTGCTGGCCACCGGCACCGGTACCCGGTGGATCGAGGGCAAGCGGGGCGCGGACTTCACGCTGACCGCGCAGAGCGTACGGGAGCAGGTGCTGAACGCGCGCCCGGACGTGGTGTTCCTGTGCTCGCCCAACAACCCGACCGGTACCGCGCTGCCACTGTCCATCGTGGAGTCCGTACTGGCGGTGGCGCCCGGCATCGTGGTGGTGGACGAGGCGTACGCGGAGTTCCGCCGCCCCGATACGCCCACCGCGCTGACCCTGCTCGCCCGGTACCCCCGCCTCGTGGTGACGCGCACGATGAGCAAGGCGTTCGCGTTCGCCGGCGGGCGGCTCGGGTACCTGGCCGCCGATCCGTCCATTGTGGACGCGGTACAGCTGGTGCGGCTGCCGTACCACCTCTCCGCGCTGACCCAGGCTGCCGCGCGGGCCGCGCTGGCGCATGCCGGGACGCTGTTGTCCACCGTGGACGCGATCAAGGTGCAGCGGGACCGGATCGTCAAGCAGGTACGCAAGATGCGGATGACCGCGGCGGACAGCGACGCCAACTTCGTCCTCGTCGGGCAGTTCCGGGACCAGAAGGCGGTGTGGCAGGCGCTGCTCACCCGCCAGGTGCTCGTCCGCGACGTCGGGCTGCCCGGCTGGCTGCGGGTCACCGCCGGCACCCAGGCCGAGACCGACGCGTTCCTCACCGCCCTCAAGGAGTTGCTGTGACCGCGCGTGCCGCCCGCGTCGAGCGGAGCACCGGTGAGACCAAGGTGCTGGTGGAGCTGGACCTGGACGGGACGGGGGCCGCCGAGATCAGCACCGGGGTCGGCTTCTTCGACCACATGCTCGGCCAGATCGCCCGGCACGGCGCGGTCGACCTGCGGGTGTCCACTGTGGGCGATCTGGAGGTGGACGCGCACCACACCATCGAGGACACCGCGCTCGCGCTGGGCGCCGCGCTGCACGAGGCGCTCGGCGACAAGCGGGGCATCCGCCGGTACGGCGCGGCGCTGATCCCGCTGGACGAGGTGCTGGTACAGGCGGCGGTCGACCTGTCCGGGCGCCCGTACGTGGTGCACGAGGAGCCGGCGCTGCCGCCCACCATCGGCCCGGTGTACCCGACCAGCATGACCCGCCACATCTGGGAGTCGCTCGGGCACGCGGCCCGGATCACCCTGCACGTGTCGGTACTGCGCGCGTCCCGGCCCGGGGTGCGGCCGGACCCGCACCACGTGGTGGAGGCGCAGTTCAAGGCGTTCGCCCGGGCGCTTCGGGAGGCGGTGTCGGCGGACCCGCGGGCGGCGGGCGTACCGAGCACCAAGGGCGTGCTCTAGATGACCAGGGTCGTGGTGCTGGACTACGGGTCGGGCAACCTCCGCTCGGCCGAGCGGGCGCTGGCCCGTACCGGCGTCGACGTCACGGTCACCCCGGACCTGCGCGCCGCGGCCGAGGCCGACGGTCTCGTGGTACCCGGCGTGGGCGCGTACGCGGCGTGCATGGCGGGGATCGACGCGCTGGGCGCGGGTCCGGTCATCGCCGCCCGGGTCGCCGACGACCGCCCGGTGCTGGGCATCTGCGTGGGCATGCAGGTGCTGTTCGACTCGGGCGAGGAGCACGGCGTGGTCACCAAGGGCCTGGGGCTGCTGCCCGGCACGGTGACCCGGCTGACCGCGGAGCGGGTACCGCACATGGGCTGGAACACGGTGGCGCCGCCGGAGGGGTCCCGGCTGTTCGCGGGCGTACCGGACGGCACCCGGTTCTACTTCGTGCACTCGTACGCGGCCACCCCGGCGGACGGGCAGGGGCTGGTGACGCTGACCGTCCACGGTGGACAGTTCGTGGCCGCCGCGGAGCGCGGTCCGCTGTCCGCCACGCAGTTCCACCCGGAGAAGTCCGGCGACGCGGGCGCCATCCTCCTCCGCAACTGGGTAGCGACGCTATGAAGCGCCCCGCCGGCAGCCCGCCGTGAGCAAGGTCCGGGCGCAGCGGAGGCGGGTGCGGCTGGCCGAGGCCGAACGGGACCGGGCGGCCCGGCAGCGGGCCAGCG
>DATEJJ010001123.1:0-3840 GCA_035278125.1 Rugosimonospora sp. | reverse complement strand
CCGGCGTCCACCACCAGCTCGCCGGTACCGGCCGGGACAGCGGCGGCGAGCGCGGCGGAGACCGCGTCGTAGTGGCCGCGGTCCAGGAACTCCGCCCGCGCGGCGACCATCTCGGCGGTGTCGCCGGTGTGCGCGAGCGGCCCGGGGGCGAGGTCCACGTAACCCTGCCGGGCCACGTCGAAGCTGTGCCGGGCCGGGCAGCCGAGCGTGTGGGTACCGGTCACCCGCAGCGGCTGCGCGCATACCGGACACCGGAGGTATCCGACCACCTGGTCCAGGATCACCCCACTATGATCCTGGGATGGCCGGACCCGCGTACGAGGAGATCGTCAAGGCACCCAAGGCGCTGCTGCACGACCACCTTGACGGTGGGCTGCGGCCGGCGACCATCGTGGAGCTGGCCGCGGAGGTGGGGCACGAGCTGCCCGCCACCGAGCCCGCCGCGCTGGGGCGCTGGTTCGCCGAGGCGTCCGACTCCGGCTCGCTGGAGCGGTACCTGGAGACCTTCGTGCACACCGTGGGCGTGATGCAGACCAGCGAGGCGCTGCGCCGGGTGGCGTACGAGTGCGCCACCGACCTGGCCACCGACGGCGTGGTGTACGCCGAGGTGCGCTTCGCCCCCGAGCAGCACCTCTCCCGCGGGCTCAACCTGGACCAGGTGGTGGAGGCGGTACTGCGCGGCTTCCGGGAGGGCTGCGCCGACGCGGCCGAGGCGGGTACCCCGATCCGCGTGGGTACCCTGCTCACCGCGATGCGGCACAAGGCGCGCTCGATGGAGATCGCCGAGCTGGCCGTACGCCACCGGGACCTGGGTGTGGTGGGCTTCGACATCGCCGGTGCCGAGGCCGGTTACCCGCCCACCCGGCACCTGGACGCCTTCGAGTACCTGCAGCGGGAGAACTTCCACTTCACCATCCACGCGGGCGAGGCGTTCGGGCTGCCCTCGATCTGGCAGGCGATCCAGTGGTGCGGCGCGGACCGGCTGGGGCACGGGGTACGCATCGTGGACGACGTCCACGGCGTGGACGCGGGGGTACCGGGCCGGCGGGGCAAGGCGGTGCTGGGCCGGCTGGCCGCGTACGTCCGGGACAAGCGCATCCCGCTGGAGCTGTGCCCCTCCTCCAACGTGCAGACCGGCGCGGTGTCCTCGATCGCCGAGCACCCGATCGGCCTGCTGCACGACCTCCGTTTCCGGGTGACGGTGAACACGGACAACCGCCTGATGAGCGGCACCTGGATGTCCCGCGAGATGGCACTGCTGGTCGAGGCGTTCGGCTACGGCTGGGCGGAACTGCAGTGGTTCACGGTGAATGCCATGAAGAGTGCGTTCATTCCGTTTGATGAGCGTTTAACCCTGATCAACGAAGTGATCAAGCCTGCCTACGCAAAGCTGCTGTGATCAACGCAGGCAGTAACTGCCAGGTTGGCCGGTTATTTCCGACATTACTGATTCGACGCGTTGAGTTGCTATGGACAAAGCCGGCAGGACCTATGGATGCCACGGGCGACTCGGTGTAGGTATGGGACAACGGAACGGCCAGTCTCCTTCGCCCCCAGCGCTGATCCGGTGGGGCTGGGCTTTCTCTTTGTGACGGGACATGGTGGAATCTCGGAGGTTCGACCCATCCGGGTCGGGCCGTTGCGGGCTGGGCCGGACCGGTCGGTGACGATGGACAGCGGTGCCCGCAGACTGCCGGGCACCCCCGCGGAGGGCGGATGAGGTGAGCAAGCGGCCAACGACAGGCACCGGGATGCTGACGCGTGTACGGGGTCTGAGCGGCTACCTCCGGGACCGGCCGATCTGGGTCAAGCTCGGGCTGATCATGATGGTGCCCACCATCGCCACCATCGCTGTCGGCTTCGGTGCCCTGCTCACCAACATCGGCGCGGCGACCGACGCGGACCGGGCACGTACCTTGGCCACCCTCGCCGCCGACTCGGGCGCGCTGGTCCACAACCTGCAGGACGAGCGGGCCGCCGCGGTCATGGTGCTGGCCAGCCCGGCGACCGCCGACCAGAAGGCGTTGCAGAACGCGTACAAGGCCCTCTTCCCGAACGCGGATCTGGCCATCCGTAACTACCGCGAGCACCGCGCCGCGCTGGCCGGCCTGCCGGAGACCTTCGTTACCCAACTGCAGTCGATCGACGGCGGACTCTCCGTACTCACGTCGCTGCGCAATGCGGTGGCGAGCAACAACAACATCACCCTGAACACCGCCCTGTCGACCTACAACAGCCTGATCAACAGCATGCTCAGCATCCGTAGCTCGTCCGCGCAGATGGCCGGCGACGCGACGCTGAGCTATGAGATCCAGGCCGGATCGGCGCTGGCCCGGGACAAGGAGTCGCTCTCCCAGGAGCGGGTGGTGGGGCTGCAGGCCCTACTCATGAAGGACCTGGAGATCGAGACCCAGCAGTCCTTCATCGGTACGCTCACCGCCCAGGAGCAGGCGGTCAAGGACTTCTACAACTCCGCGACGGACGCGCAGCAGGCGCTCATGGGCCGCACGTACACCGGCCCCGACCTGCGTGAGGTCCAGGTCTACGAGCAGGACTTCCACCTCTGGCTGCCCGGCAAGCCGCCACCGGCCAACGTGGCCAGCCCGGAGGACTGGAACAACGCGTTCGTCGGCGCCGGCAACCTGCTGCGCCAGGTGGAGCAGCGGCTGGACGAGCAGACCGTGGCCGACGCGACCGCGCTGCACAACCGGGTACAGAGCCAGGTGCTGGTCGAGGCCGGCCTGCTGCTCAGCCTGGTGCTGGTCGCGGTGCTGATCGCGTGGTTCGTGGCGCGCTCCATGAACCGCTCGCTGCGCGAGCTGCGGCACGGCGCGCTGGCCATCGCCCAGTACGGCCTGCCCCAGGCGGTGGCCCGGCTGCGCGACCCGGCGCTGTCCGCGCAGATGTCGCCGCAGCAGATGGCCCTGCAGATCGCCGACCCCCTGCCGGTACGCAGCCGGGACGAGTTCGGGCAGGTCACCGAGGCGTTCAACGCGGTACACCTGGAGGCGGTACGCACCGCGGCCGAGCAGGCCCAGCTGCGCTCCTCGGTGTCCACCATGTTCGTCAACCTGGCCCGCCGGTCGCAGATCCTGGTCGACCGGCTGATCGGGCACCTGGACCGGCTGGAGCGCGGCGAGGAGGACCCGGACCGGCTGGCCGAGCTGTTCCAGCTGGACCACCTGGCCACCCGGATGCGCCGCAACGACGAGAACCTGCTGGTACTCGCCGGTGCCGACTCCACCCGCGTGCAGCGCGAGCCGGCCGCCCTGATCGACGTGCTGCGCGCCGCGCAGTCCGAGGTGGAGCACTACACCCGGATCGAGTTCGGCGTCATCGACCGGGACATCGAGATCGCCTCGCACGCGGTCAACGACCTGGTGCACCTGGTCGCCGAGCTGTTCGACAACGCCACCGCGTTCTCGCCGCCGGACTCCAGCGTGGTGGTCGAGGCGCGCCGGCTCGGTGACCGGTCCGTGCTGTACGTCGAGGACCACGGCATCGGCATCTCGCCGGACCAGCTCGCCGACCTGAACGAGCGGCTCGCCACGCCACCCGAGGTGGACGTGGCCGTGTCCCGGATGATGGGCCTCGTCGTGGTGGCCCGGCTGGCCGCCCGGCACGGCGTGAAGGTGGAGCTGCGCCCGGCTCAGGAGCGCGGCACCATCGCCGACGTACTCCTGCCCACCTCGGTCCTGGTACCCCGCGCCCTGTCCGGCCGCACCTCCCCGGGTACGGGTGGCCTGCCGCTGCCGCAGGAGGCGCCGCAGCCCCGGCCGGAGACGCCGGTACCCGGCCCCCGCGCGCCGTACGGCGGCCCGCTGGCGCTGGAGAGCGGCC
>DATEJJ010001122.1:0-10443 GCA_035278125.1 Rugosimonospora sp. | reverse complement strand
GGTCAACCGGGCAGCGACATCATCGGGTACGGGCGGCGAAGCCAGTTCGGCGAGCGCGGCCTGTACCAGCGGCTGCGCGGCGGTCAGCGCGGCGAGGGTCCGTGCCCAGGCCGGCCGGGTGGCGAGCAGGTGCTCCACCTCTGCGGCCTCGGCGGGATCGAGGAGACCGGCGGCATAGTCGGCCAATTGATCGAGGTCGATCTCGGTGTCGTGCTCGCTCATCTCCCCCCTCCCGCATCCGTTGGTCTGCCTGCGGATGGGACGTCGCCGCCGGGCTGCGGGTTCCGGAGATAGCCGAGGAGTGCGGCGAGTCTCGCCCGCCCGCGCGCGCACCGGCTCTTCACGGTCCCCTCCGGTACCCCGAGCATCGCGGCCACCTCCGCCACCGGGTACCCCTGGACGTCCACGAGTACCAGCGCCACCCGCTGGTCGGCCGGGAGCGTCGCCAGCGCGGTACGCACGTCGACCGCGGTGTCGGAGTCGACCGGTGGTACCGCGACCGGCTCGGTGTCGCTCAACGGTACCGTCGGTCGCGCCTGGCGCCGCCGTACCCGGTCGAGGCAGGCGTTGACCACGATCCGGTGTAGCCAGGTGGTGACCGCCGAGTCACCGCGGAACCGGTCCGCCGAGCGGTACGCGGACAGCAGCGCGTCCTGTAGCGCGTCGGCCGCCTCCTCGCGGTCCCCCAGGGTACGCAGGGCCACCGCCCACAGCCGGTCGCGGTGCCGGCGTACCAGCTCGTTGAACGCGTCGCGATCGCCGGCGACGTGCGCGCGTAGCAGCGCCTTGTCGTCGGACATCGCGGCTTGGCTCACGGCGTGCACCCTATCCAGCCACCGCTCGCCGGACGGGCCGGATCGCGCCACGGCGAGCGGAGCGTCACCGAACCGGTATCAGGGGTTGACGTAGACCTGGATCTCGGACACACCGACCTGGTACCGGCCGTCCGCTGCCGGGGGCAGCTTGGTGATCCACAGCATCAGGTACTGCACCTTGCCCAGGTCGTCCGGGACGGTCAGCACGCTGGTGGACTTGGCCTCCGTCGGGGCCGCCCCGATCGCGGTGTACGTCTTGTAGGTCTCCTCGTCGGTCTGCGACGTGGCACCGTCCGCGCCCGGGTCGGTCTTGCCCGCGTAGAGCTGGACCATCGCACCCGGGGTCGTGAAGGTCACCTGCACGTTGCTCACCGACTGCGGTGAGCCGAGGTTGACCAGGATGCCCATGCCCGGCTTGCGGTTGCCGAAGTCGGGCTGGTTGTAGTGCTGCGTCATCCAGGCCGTGTTCTGGTTGCCGTCCACGGCGTACCCGGCGTTGCGCAGCTCGGTGCGGTCGCCCTTCGGCGGGTCGATGATGCGGGCCGCGCTGGTCGGGATCGGCAGCAGCTTGGGCCGGCCGTTGTTGACCGCGGCACCCGGGCTGGTCGGCGCGGCCGGCGCGCTCGGCGAGGTGGACGCGCTGCCGCTGCCCTTGGGCAGGAACTGGGTGGCCAGCAGCAGCCCGACCACGGCCAGCACCAGCAGGCAGGCCACGCCGATCGCGAGCTTCTTGGCCACCGGCCGGGGCGGCTCGGGCACGGCCACGGCGGTGCGGAAGGGATCCTGGTTGAAGTCGAGCGGACCGCCCGAGAAGAACTGCTCGTCGCCGTCGGTGTCCAGCCGGGCCAGGTCGGCGGTGAGCACGTCGGCGGAGGGCGCTGGTAGCTCGGGGTCGAGCAGGTCGGTCGCCAGGTCGGAGAGCTGTCCCGGTACCCCGCCACGCATCTGCCGCGGCGGCACGATCGTGCCGGACGGATCGCGTACCGCGTCGGGTACGGAGGTCGGTCCGGCCTCGGCGTGCGGCCAGTGGCCGGTCAGGGCGCAGTACAGGACGGCGCCGATCGCGCGTACGTCCCCGTCGGGCGTGATCGACTCGGCGGACCGCGCGTCGGAGAGCACCACCCGTCCGTCGGATCCGATCAGGACGGTACCCGGGTGGATGTTGCCGTGGCTGACCCCGCTCGCGTGTACCGCCGCCACCGCGCTCGCCACCGCGTGCGCGACCGTACAGGCACGCTCCGGCTCCAGCGGGGCCTCCGCGACGTACTCGCGCAGCGAGCCACCGTCCACCCACTCGCGCACCACGTACGCCCGGGTGCCTTCGTCGATCGCGTCGTACACGTCGACCAGGTGCGGGTGGGTCACCCGGCTCGCGGCGACCGCGGCGTCGAGCATCTCGACCGCGGCGTCGCCGCCCGGGTACCGCAGCACCACGGCCACCGGCCGGCGCAGTACCACGTCGATGCCGCGCCAGATCTGCCGGCCGAAGTTGTCGTCACCGATGTGTTCCTGCAGCTCATACCGCTCGGCGAGGATTTCGCCGAGGGTGGGCGCGCCGAAGATCAGAACGCCGGGAGTGCCGGGCGAATCTGGACCCTCGTCGACCTGGGTCACCCGTCCTCCCTCCGCTTGCCCTAGCTGCCGGGCTTCAGTGAACAGCCTAAGCGCTCCGCGCTCGTGCCATGTCCGACCTTACCTGGCTGGTAAGCGACACCCGAACGGCTATTCTTCGCCGTCCGCGCTGGGAATGCTACTTCGACCGGCCGGCTCACCGCATAGCGGTACCTTTCCCTTAAGTCTGCTCAAACAGGGGACTCACGGCCGGTGTCGCGGATACCATAGGTATCGAATTCGGTGATTTGACGGCGCCACTCCGCGCCGGTCGGGGCCGTGGCAGCGCTACCGCCGGACGCGGCCGCGCACCATCCCCCACACCTGGTTGATCTCGGACACCCGCAGCCCCACCGCGACAGCGAGATATACCACAGCAAGTACCGCGCCACCGATCAGCAGGCTGAAGGCGCTGCCGAGCTTCCCGTCGCCGAGCACGTGCCGGATGATCACGGTGATCAGGATCGTCGGTAACGCCGCGACCACCGCCGCGACCGACAGCCGGGTCAGCGTCTGGAGCACCTTGCTGAAGCCGAGGTACCCGATCCGCTTGCGCAGCAGCCGGTTCCCGATGGCCGCGGCCAGCACGTACGAGGCCGCGTTGCCGAACATCAGCGCCGGTACCACCCAGGTCGCCGGCAGGATCAGGTACAGCAGCAGGTCCAGTACCACCCGGGCGAACGCGATCGGCACGTTGAGCAGCGCGGGCGTCTTCGTGTCCGGCATCGCGTAGAAGGTGAACAGCTGCATCTGGCTGATCGTGAACGGCACCAGCCCGAGCCCGGCCATGGCGACCGTCCAGCCGGTGGCGACCGCGGCGTCGTGTCCGTACTGGCCGAAGTTGAACAGGGTGATCGCGAGGTCGCGGCCCAGCACCAGGTATCCGGCCGTGACCACGATCAGCACGACCGCGGTCAGCCGGGCGCCGAGGGAGAGCAGGTCGGCGAGGTCGCGGTTGCGCCCCTCGGCCGCGGCCGCGGACATCCGCGGCATCAGCGCGGTCGAGATGGACACCGCCACGATGCCGTACGCCATCACGAAGATCACGTAGGCGGTGTTGAAGATGGTGACACCGCCGCCGCCGTGGTGCAGCAGGGCCAGATAAGCGATCTTGAGTACGATCACCAGCGCCACCTGGCTGACCACCACGTACATCAGCATCCAGCCGCTGATCCGCAGCAGTTCGCGCAGGTGCAGCTCGCGCCAGTCCCAGCGCCACTTCCACCGGAACCGCACCCGGCGCAGGGCGGGCAGCATGCCGGCCGCCTGCACCACGATCCCGAGCGTGGTGCCGATGCCGAGCACCAAGACCTGCGCCCCGGTGACCGTACCCGGGGTCAGCCCGTGGCTCGGCAGCAGCATGAACAGGCCACCGGTGATGATCACCACGATGTTGTTGAGGATCGGTGTCCACATCGGTGCGGCGAAGTGCCCGCGAGTGTTGAGGATGGCACCGACGAGCGCGGCGACGCCGTAGAAGAAGATCTCCGGCAGCAGCAGGTAGCTGAACACGGTCAGCAGGTTCCCGCTGGCCTGGTCGCCGCCAGCGCGGTACGGCGCGGTGATCAGCGGGGCGGCCAGCACCGAGATGATCGTGGTCACACCGAGGAAGACGGTGGCCAGGGTGAGGAGCCGCTGCGCGTAGCTCTCGCCGCGGTCCGGGTCGTTCTTCCGGGCACGCATCAGCAGCGGCACGATCACGCTGGTGAGCACGCCACCCATGAGCAGCTCGTAGACCTGGTTGGGCAGGTTGTTCGCCAGGTTGTAATCGTCGGCCACCACATTCGAGCCGAGCGCTGCGGCCAGCACGGCGGTACGCAGGAAGCCCGTGATCCGGCTGACGATGCTGCCCGCCGCCATCACGGCGCTGTTGTGCGCCAGCGACTGCATCTCGTCTTCGCGCGGGGCGGCCGGCTGCCGGGGCAGCCGCTGGGTCTGGTCCGCCTCGGCGTGCCGCCCGCTGTAGATCTGGCCGGCGTAGGTCGAGCGGTAGGTGGTGCCGTACGACTGGCCGTGGTCCGGAGCGGCGTGCCGCGGCGGTACCTGCATCGGCTGGGTCGGCGCCTGGGACGGGAGCACCATGGTCGCTTCGGGCGCCACGATCGGGAGGACCATGGTGGCGTCCTGCTCGTACCACTGCGGCTTGCGGCGCCGCTCCGGCTCGGTCGCCGGATCTCCCGCCGCTTCCCACGTCATGTCGAGACGATATCCGCTCGTTCCGACAGTCCGCGATGACCAGCTGTTAGTCGGCGATTACCATATCGCTGACCGTGTGGGAATCCCCAAGCGATCGGCGTGCCCTGAAACATGGGAGGGTAATGACGCAATCCTCCTCCTCCGGTCGGATTTCGCGGCGCTCGCTGGTGCGCGGCGCGGCGTACGGCGCGGGTGTGCTGGCACTGCCGGGAATGGTGGCCGCGTGCGACAGCGGCGGCGGCAAGGGCGGCACCTCCGGCGGCAGGCAGACGATCACGCTCGGGTCGAGCTACTCGGACCCCCTGCCGGAGAAGGGCCTGGCCGACGCGATGGCGGCGTACCAGGCCAAGTCGGGTAACACCGTCAGGATCAATACAGTCGAGCACGACTCGTACCAGCTCAACATCACCCGTTACCTCGCCGGCAGCCCCGACGACGTGGTCTCCTGGTTCGCCGGGTACCAGATGCGGTCCTTCGCGGCCAGGGGCTACGCCGCCGACATCAGCGACCTCTGGTCGCGGTTCAGGGGCTTCAACGACGCGCTCAAGGCGGCGTCGACCGGCGCGGACGGCAAGCAGTACTTCGTGCCCTGGTACTACTACCCGTGGGCGCTGTTCTACCGGAAGAGCACGTTCCGGCAGAAGGGGTACACGCCGCCGGCCACCTGGGACGACCTGATCAGACTGGTACAGCAGATCAGGAAGGACGGCGGCATCCCGCTCGGCCTGTGCGACAAGGACGGCTGGCCGGCCATGGGCACGTTCGACTACATCAACATGCGCGCGAACGGGTACCAGTTCCACGTCGACCTGATGGCGGGCAGGGAGTCCTGGACCGACCCGAGGGTCAAGAACGTGTTCGGCCTGTGGTCGACCCTGTTCCCGTACTACAACCAGGGCGCCAACGACCTCACCTGGCAGGAGCTGGGCCAGCGGTACGCCGACAAGCAGGTCGCGATGGTCGTCTTCGGTACCCCGCACGTGGGCCAGCAGATCCCGGCCGACCAGGCCAGCGACATCGGCGCCGTGCCGTTCCCGCAGATCGACCCGGCCAACGCGCGGGACTCGGTGGAGGCGCCGATCGACGGGTTCATGCTCGCCAAGAAGGCCAGGAACACAGACGGTGCGCGCGACGTACTCAAGTTCATCGCCACGCGCGAGGCCGAGAACGCGTACCTCAGGAGCGACTCGAACAACATCGCGGTCAACAGCGGCGCCGACACCTCCGGCTACAACGCGCTGCAGAAGGTCGCGGTCGATCTGGTCAGCGGCGCCAGGCACGTGTCGCAGTTCCTCGACCACGACACGCGCCCCGACTTCGCGCAGACCGTGGCCCTGCCGGGGATCCAGAGCTTCATCAACAACCACTCGCCCAGCGACGTCGACGCGCTGTGCGCCAGCCTCGAAGCTCAGAAGAAGAGCATCTTCTCGACCCCGGTCTCCTGAGGCCGGCTCCGTGGCCCGCGCCGCGCACCGGAGCGGCCATTGTGGACGGTTCAGCTCCGGGCTGGCCCTCGGCGGGAACAAGGGCTGACCGGGGCGGGTATTGCCGGGCGGCCGGCCGGGGGTACCCGGTACGCTTGCCCGCGCCATGTCCGAATCCTCGCCGCCCACCACCCAGGCCAGGCTGACCGCGGTACAGCGCCGCGCCCTGGCCGGGCTGCTGCGCGTCTTCCCTGTCGTCGACGAGATCGGCACCCGGTTCGCCGCCGCCGGCTTCGAGCTGCACCTGGTCGGCGGCTCGGTCCGGGACGCGCTGCTCGGTCGCCTCGGCGACGACCTCGACTTCGCCACCAACGCGCGGCCGGAGGACACGATCAAGCTCCTGCGCGGCTGGGCCGACGCGGTGTGGGAGACCGGCCGGGAGTTCGGCACCATCGGCGGCGCCCGGGGCGGGCTGCGGCTGGAGATCACCACCTACCGGGCCGACTCGTACGACCGGGTGGGCCGCAAGCCGCTGGTCGAGTACGGCACCAGCCTGAGCGAGGACCTGCGCCGGCGGGACTTCACCGTGAACGCGATGGCGGTGTCGGTACCGGGGCACGAGTTCACCGACCCGTACCACGGGCTGGCCGACCTCGCCGACCGCCAGCTGCGTACCCCCGGCCTGCCCGCGGACAGCTTCGGTGACGACCCGCTGCGGATGCTGCGCGCCGCCCGGTTCGCCGCCCAGCTGCGCTTCACGCTCGCTCCCGAGGTGCGCACGGCGATGGCCGCGATGGCCGGTGACCTGTCCCGGATCAGCGCCGAGCGGGTCCGGGACGAGTTCAGCAAGCTGCTCACCGCGGTCGACCCGATCACCGGCCTGCGCCTGCTCGTGGACTCCGGGCTGGCCGACCAGTTCCTGCCCGAGCTGACCGGGCTGCGGCTGGAGATCGACGAACATGCCCAGCACAAGGACGTGTACGAGCACACCCTGACCGTGGTGAGCAACGCCGCGAGCCTGGAGGAGGACGGCCCCGACCTGGTACTCCGGCTCGCCGCGCTGCTGCACGACGTGGGCAAGCCGGCGACCAAGGCGGTCGGGCCGAACGGCCGGGTGAGCTTCCACCACCACGAGGTGGTCGGCGCGCGACTGGCCAGGGCGCGGCTCAAGGCGCTCAGGTACCCGAAGCCCGTGGTGGACGACGTCGCCGAGCTGGTCCTGCTGCACCTGCGCTTCTACGGGTACGGGCGGGGCGAGTGGACCGACTCGGCGGTGCGCCGGTACGTGACGGACGCCGGTCCGCTGCTGCCCCGGCTGCACAAGCTGACCCGCTCGGACTGCACGACCCGCAACCGGCGCAAGGCGGCCCAGCTCGCGGCCGACTACGACGCGCTGGAGGAGCGGATCGAGGCGCTGCGGGCGGCCGAGGACCTGGCGCGGGTACGGCCGGACCTGGACGGTAACGCGATCATGGAGCTGCTCGGGGTACCGCCGGGGCCGCTGGTCGGACAGGCGTGGCGGTACCTCAAGGAGCTGCGCCTGGAGCGCGGCCCGCTGGAGCGCGACGAGGCGGAGGCGGCGCTGTTCGCCTGGGCCCGCGAGCGCGGCATCTCACCCCCCTGACGCGACCTTGCCGGGGACCGCTACCGTGCAGAAACACGGTGCGGGAGGAGGTCGCATGCAGCCGTGCCAGGTGTGCGGGGGCATGGCGGTGGACGCCGCCGGTTACTGCACCCAGTGCCGCACCTACCGCGGCCCGGTGCCGCCGGCCCCCTACCCCGCGCAGCCCAGCGGCCCGCCGTACGCGGTCCAGCCCAGCGGGCCACCGTATGTCACGCAGTCGAGTGGCCCGCCCTACGGCGGGCCGGCGCCGGCGCGCAATCCGTTCCTCATCCCACTGATCGCGTTATGCGCGGCCGTGGTGCTGGTCGCGGCCGGGATCGTGGTGGTGGTCGTGGTCAAGTCGAACAACCGGAACCAGGCCGGCGGCACCACCACCGGCCCGACGCTGTCACCCGGCGCGTCCGCGGCGATCGACCCCTGCCTGGTGGGTACCTGGACCGTGACCAAGGCGACCCAGCAGTACTCGATCGCCGGCGTGGGTACCGTGCAGCTGGCGGCGCAGGGTGCCACCCAGACCGTGGTGGTACGCGCCGACGGTACCGCGAACGACGACTACGGCACCGACACCAAGTACCAGGGCGCGCTGGGCGGGCACACGTACACGCTGGACGTCACGGGTACCGTCAGCTACTCCATCCGTACCGCGAACAGCACTATCACCTTCGTCTCACCCACGGCGAACGGCACGATCACGGCGACCGTCGACGGCCTCGGCAGCACCAGCGCGCCGCTGAGCATCAGCGAGGACCCGGTGCACTACACCTGCTCCGGGGATACCGCGACCGAGCACACCGACACCTACGACGCCACCCTCACCAAGGTCGGCTGAGGCTCAGCCCACCCGCGCGTCGACCCGGGGCAGCTCCACCCGCCGGCTGCCGCGCGAAGCCAGCACCCCGTACCCGGCGGCGACCGCGATGTAGCCGAGCGAGACCAGCACGATCGCCGGGATCGAGTGGCCGTCGGCGGGCAGGCCGAACGCACCGATGAACAGCCCTGCCACGAAGGCCAGGTTGTACGTGGTGTCGTTCACGCTGAACACCCGACCGCGGAAGTCGTCGTCGCAGTCGGTCTGCAAGGACGTGTCGACCACGATCTTCGTGCCCTGGGAGGCGACGCTCACGCAGAACGTGGCCAGTACCAGCAGGGTCGGGCGGAACGGCAGCACGAGCACCAGCAGCAGCGCCCCGGCGCCACCGAGCAGGGCGACGATCCACCGCCAACCGCCGATCCGGCGGGTGACCGGCGGGGTGAGGAACGCGGCGGCGAGCGAACCGAGGCCACCGGCGAGCACGATCATCGCCAGCCCGGACAGCGACTTCGAGTAGTTGTCGCCCACGTTGAAGTACCGCCGGTACAGCAGCAGCGTGGCGATGGTTAGCACGCCGTACAGCACCCGGTAGGCGGACTGCACGAGCATCGCGTACCGGGGGGCGGGGCGTACCGCGAGGTGCCGCAGGCCGGCGACCATCCCGCGGGCGACCTCCACGATCGCGGGCAGCAGCGCGCCGCTGGTGCGTTCGGTGTCGTCCGGGCCCAGCTCCCAGATGCCGAAGGAGGCGCGGGCGGTCAGGGCGGACGTCGCGTACCCGGCGGCCGCCACCACGGCGATCGTGGCGTACCCGTGGTCGTTCTTGGCCACCACCGTGTTGAGTACCAGCGCCGCCAGGCCCAGGCCCAGCGAGTAGACCACCGTACCGAGCGTGGTGGCCAGCGCGTTCGCGGTGACCAGGCGGTGCTCGACGACCACGTGCGGCTGCGCCGCGGACAGGCCGGATAGGAAGAACCGGTTGATCCCGATGATGAACAGCGCCAGCACGGCGTACGGGATGGACTGCTGCCCGTACCAGATGAGCAGCGCGGCCGGGATCACCAGCGCCGCCCGTACCAGGTTGGCCGCGTAGATCACGGTACGCCGGCTCCACCGGTCCAGGAACACCCCGACGTACGGCCCGACCACCGAGTACGGCAGCAGCAGGAGCGCGAAACCGGCCGCGATCGCCTGCGCGCTGGCCGCCTTCTGCGGGTTGAACAGCAGGCTGCCGGCCAGCCCCGCCTGGAACAGCCCGTCCACCAGTTGGCTGCTCAGCCGTACCGCCAGCAGCCGCCGGAAGCCTCGGCTGGCGAGCGTGGCACGCAGGTTGCCGTGCGCCCGGATGCTGGTGGACACGGTTAAAGCCTAAAGGTCGACCGGCCCGCAGCCGGACCGGTCGACCCTGACATTGCCCTTACTTCTGGGTTTGTGTCTCTACGGGGGGCTGACCGTTGTCGATAGCCCGGCTCTCCGCGGCGGCCGGCCGGGCGGCGCCCAGCCGGGCCAGCAGGCTGGCGAGGTCCACCCCGGTCAGGTCGCTGCCCAGTTGCAGCCCGGACGCGACGTTTGAGGCGACCGAACGGGTCAGCGAGGACGCGCCGTCGGTGGAGATCACGGTCATCTTGTCGATCGCGCTCATCGGCGCCGATGCGGCCTGCACCACCTGCGGCAGTACCCGCACCAGCAGGTCCAGCACGGCCGCGTCGCCGTACTGCGCGAACGCGTCGGCCTTGGCCCGCATGGCCTCCGCCTCGGACTGGCCGCGGGCCAGGATGGCGGACGCCTCGGCCGTGCCCTCGCGCTCCACCGCCTCCGCGATCGCGGTGCGCCGGCGCTGCTCGGCCTCGCCCTCCTTGGCGCCCTCGATCGCGTTCGCCTCGGCAGGCGACCTCATCCTAACTTGTGACCAGCCAAAAGATCACGCCGCAGTTCAGATAAACAGGATGATCGAACTTCTCC
>DATEJJ010001121.1:0-6649 GCA_035278125.1 Rugosimonospora sp. | reverse complement strand
CCGCGTACGCTGCCCAGCCCGGCGGCCCGGGGCCGGTGCTGCCGACCGAGGTGCCCGGCGCGGCACCGGGCCGGTCCGGGCGGGTTGTCGCGATCGTGCTGGCGGTGGCCATCGTGGTCGCGGGCATCACCTGGGGCGGGGTGTACGCGGCACGCCGGATCGGTGCCGCGGTCAAGCACGGAGGCTCCGTGTTCGGCACCGGGTCGGGCGGCGGCGGGGCGCTGGGTGGCAAGTCTGACGGCGGCGACCTCAAGCAGTTCAACGGTTCGCCGATCACGATTTCCGGCAGCGGGGTCGCGGGCGCGGTGGTGGGCGCCGACGCGGTCTACTACGCCACGGTGACAACCGGGCACACCAACGTGCGGGCGGTACCGCTGCCGGGCACCACGGGCGGCCCCAGCTGGCAGCAGACGCCCCAGCTGGAGCCGGCGTCGCTCGCCATGACCCTGGTGAACGGGCTGCTCATCCTGGACGGCAAGTCGGACAACACGGCCAACGGCAAAGACGTGCGGGTGGTCCTCGATGCCAAGACCGGTAAGACGCGGTGGAAGGGCGAGTGGTCGACCTTCTGGCAGCACGACATCGCCTACCTGGGTACCGACGTCATCTTCACGAACACCTTCGACAACTACGTCAAGCGGGTACGGCTGACCGACGGGCATACCGTGTGGACGCATCCCGAGCCGGCCGACATCCTGGCCGACCCGTACGCCAAGGTGCCGCTCGCGTGGCCGGCTTCCATCGGTACGCCGATCGCGGCGGTACCGCGCTCCGGGAAGGATGCGGAGCTGCCGTTCCAGGAGCCGCTCGTGGCCGACGGGAGCCGGGTGGTGGTGCTCTACAGCGACGACAGCACGGGCGAGGTGCTCGACACGAGGACGGGGCACCCACTCGTGCGGCCCGGCAGCCTGCCGCTCAAGGCTGACGGTATCGACGACCCGTGGACCGTGTACGACGGGCTCGTGATCGGCGCGGACAAGGGCAGCGCCGGGCTGGTCGGCTCTGGCGTGGGTGACCTCAAGCAGAAGTGGCGGTACCCGCTGCCCGCCGGTGCCGACGTCAGGCTGGTCAAGGCATGCGGCCAGCACCTCGTGTGCGTGTCCAGCGAGGTGGGCAGCGGGTACCAGGTGATGGCGGTGGACACCCGCAACGGCACGGCGGCGTGGTCGAAGCCGCTGGCCGTGGACCAGGAGCCGGTGTGGTACCTGGCCGGGCAGCGGGTCGTGTACGGCGACGGGACGTTCGCCTCGGTCGGGCGCAACGGCGCGCCGGCCAGCGTGCTCGACCCCGGCAAGGGTACCGCCAGCCCGCTCGGCGACTCCGTCTCCGCGTACGGGGGCGACGGGCGCTACCAGTCCCTGGTGCAGACCCGGGTGGTCAGCGGGCGGGTGGACTGGCTGGTGTCCATGGTGGACATTGACACCGGGAAGCAGACGGGCTGGCTGGACACCGGGCAGTCGAACACGGCGCCGAAGGTGTCCGTCACCGGTACCGGCCTCGCGGTGCTCAGCGGCGGCGGCCGGCTGTACCTGGCGCAGGCGTCCGGTCTGGCCGCCCGCTGAACCAGGGGCGGCCAGACCGCGCTCTGCTACGCGGCGAGCATCTTGCGCAGGACGTACTGCAGGATGCCGCCGTGCCGGTAGTAGTCCGCCTCGCCCGGGGTGTCGATGCGTACCACCGCGTCGAACTCCGTACCGTCCGCCGTGACGTGTACCGTCCCGCCCAGCTCGCCGACGCCCGTGATGGTGAACGTCTCCGTGCCGGTCAGGCCGAGTGACGCGGCCGTCTCGCCCGGCGGGTACTGCAGCGGCAGCACGCCCATGCCGATCAGGTTGGACCGGTGGATGCGCTCGTAGCTCTCCGCGATGACCGCCTTGACGCCCAGCAGCATGGTGCCCTTGGCCGCCCAGTCGCGGGACGAGCCGGAGCCGTACTCCTTGCCCGCCAGGATCACCAGCGGTACCCCGGCCGCCTGGTACTCGACCGAGGCGTCGTAGATGGTGGTCTGGTCGCCGGTCAGGTGGTTGACCGTGAACCCGCCCTCCACGCCGGGTACCAGCTGGTTGCGGAGCCGGATGTTGCCGAAGGTACCGCGGATCATGACCTCGTGGTTGCCGCGCCGCGAGCCGTACGAGTTGAAGTCCTTCTTGTCCACGCCGTGCGATGCCAGGTACCGGCCGGCGGGGGAGTCGGCCTTGATGGAGCCGGCGGGGGAGATGTGGTCGGTGGTGACCGAGTCGCCGAGCTTCGCCAGTACCCGCGCGCCGTGAATGTCGCCCACGGGCGCCGGCTGCGCCGACATGCCCTCGAAGTACGGCGGCTTGCGCACGTACGTCGAGCCGGCGTCCCAGGCGAACGTGTCCCCGGTGGGTGTGGGCAGCTCCCGCCACCGCTGGTCGCCGGCGAACACGTCGGCGTAGTCCTTGGCGAACATGTCGGCGGAGACGGCCGAGTCGATGACGTCCTGCACCTCGCGCGGCGAGGGCCAGATGTCGTGCAGGTAAACCGGCTTGCCGTCGGGATCGGCGCCGAGCGGCTCGGTGGTCAGGTCCAGGTCCATGGTGCCGGCCAGGGCGTAGGCCACCACGAGCGGCGGCGAGGCGAGGTAGTTGAGCTTGACGTCGGGGTTGATCCGGCCCTCGAAGTTGCGGTTGCCGGACAGCACCGAGACGACCGCGAGGTCCTCGGCGTTGACGGCCTGGGAGATCTCGTCGGGCAGCGGGCCGGAGTTGCCGATGCAGGTGGTGCAGCCGTAACCGACCAGGTTGAAGCCGAGCTTCTCCAGGTAGGGGACCAGGCCGGCCTTCTCGTAGTAGTCCATGACGACTTTGGAGCCGGGCGCGAGCGTGGTCTTCACCCAGGGCTTGCGGTTCAGGCCGCGGTCCACGGCCTTCTTCGCGAGCAGTGCGGCGCCGATCATCACCTGCGGGTTGGAGGTGTTGGTGCAGGACGTGATCGCCGCGATCACCACGGCGCCGTGGTCGATTTCGACGGGGGTACCGTCGGCGAGCGTCACCAGGGTCGGGTGGTGCGCCCGCCCACCGTCGGCGCTGGCGTTGGACGCGGGCGCGTCGGACGCGGGGAAGGTCTCCACCACCTGCTCGTCCACGCCGTCGTCGCCCACGTAGTCGGGGAGTACCGCGCGGAACCCCTGCTTCGCGTCGGTCAGCGCGACCCGGTCCTGCGGACGCTTGGGCCCGGCGATGCTCGGGACCACAGTGGACAGATCCAGCTCCAGGTACTCGGAGTAGGCCGGTTCGTGGCCCGGGTCGTGCCAGAGCCCCTGCGCCCTGGCGTACGCCTCGACCAGCGCGACGTGCTCGGCGGTACGGCCGGTGAGCGTGAGGTAGCGGATGGTCTCCTCGTCGATCGGGAAGATGGCGCAGGTGGAGCCGAACTCGGGGCTCATGTTGCCGATCGTGGCCCGGTTCGCCAGCGGTACCGCCGCCACGCCCGAGCCGTAGAACTCCACGAACTTGCCGACCACGCCGTGGCGGCGCAGCAGCTGGGTGATGGTGAGTACCAGGTCGGTGGCGGTGGAGCCCTCGGGCAGCTCGCCGTACAGCTTGAAGCCGACCACGCGCGGGATGAGCATGGACACCGGCTGGCCCAGCATGGCCGCCTCCGCCTCGATGCCGCCCACGCCCCAGCCGAGTACGCCCAGCCCGTTGACCATCGTGGTGTGCGAGTCGGTGCCCACCACCGTGTCCGGGTACGCCACGCCGTCCCGGTCGAAGACGACCCGGGCCAGGTGCTCGATGTTGACCTGGTGCACGATGCCGGTGCCGGGCGGTACCACCTTGAACTCGTGGAACGCGGACTGCCCCCAGCGCAGGAACTGGTACCGCTCCCTGTTGCGCCCGTACTCGAACTCGACGTTGCGCTCGAAGGCGTCGGCCCGGCCGAAGACGTCGGCGATGACGGAGTGGTCGATGACCAGTTCGGCGGGGGCGAGCGGGTTGACCCGGGTGGGGTCGCCGCCGAGGTCGCGCACTGCCTCGCGCATGGTGGCCAGGTCGACGACGCAGGGTACGCCGGTGAAGTCCTGCATGAGTACCCGGGCCGGGGTGAACTGGATCTCCACGCTCGGCTCGGCGGTGGGGTCCCAGCCGCCCAGCGCGCGGATGTGCTCGGCCGTGATGTTCGCGCCGTCCTCGGTACGCAGCAGGTTCTCCAGGAGGACCTTCAGGCTGTACGGCAGCCGCTCGTGCCCGGCCACCTTGTTGATCGAGTAAATGTCGTAGCTCGCGTCCGAGACGCGCAGCTGACTCTTGGCGCCGAAGGTGTCGAGGCTCGCCACGTCCTGCTCCTCACATGAAATTCAGTCGCCTGAAGTTTCCCGCACCCGCGGGCCTGCCGCAGGCAAGGGGGTGGGCTTGTTGCCGGCTCGTAAACAAACCGTACGTCCGTCTTGCTATACGCGCAAGCGCTTCTCCGGACGTAGGCGAGCGGTAACTACGCGGAGTTACCGGCGCCTTTTTCCGCGAGATCAGCGCGGAACCCGGCAAAATCCATATTGATCATTGCACCGCCAGCGCACACTGCAGGCATGCAGGCAGAGTTCCACCGCACCGACAGAGGCGGTGGGTACGCCGTGATCATTCGGCGTGATGACGGATTGGCGGTCCGTCTGCCGGGCTACGACCGCACCTGGCGAGTGCCGCACGACCTGGCGCACTTCGTCACCGAGCGGGAGTTCCGGCTCGACAAGGGAGTCTTCGGCAGCATCGCGGCCGGAGCGATGTTCAGCAACATGGCGGTCGTGGAGGGCCGCCCGCGGTTCGATGCGAGGGTACGGTCCCGGGCGGTGCTGCGCGCACACACCGCCGAACTGGGGCTGGCCGAGTTGGTGGCCGGAGTGGTACACGACGCGGTGGAGCGAGGCGAGCGCTTCGACCAGGCACTGCTGCGGCTGCGGGAGGCGTGGGGGACGGTCCGGTCGGGACCGTGCCCGTACCACCCGGAGACCCTCCGGCGGGCCCTGCACATCCTGTCCGGACTGGCCGAACGGTGGCAGACCCTGCCGGAGGGTGCGCGGCTGACGCTGCGCTGGATCCTTCCGGCGGAGGTCAGTGCTGGCCGTCGCGCCGGGGCCGGACCAGAGTGAACTGGTCCACCGGGGTCAGTGCGGCGTACGGGCCGGTGACCGCGTAGTAGGTGACCTTGATCGAGGTGGTACCGCCCCGGCGGGTGCCGGGGTCCACCTCGAACGCGGCGAACCCGTACGCGTGGTCCTTGTCCCGCACCGCGGACCAGGGTGCCTGTTCCTGTAGATAGATCGGCGGGCGCTTGCCGTTCGTGCCGACCGGACCCACTCCCGTGATGACCCGGCACGCGGCCGGCTCGAAGAACAGGGTGTTGGACGGCGCGGACGTGCCACCGCCCCCGATCACCATGTGCACGGTACCCTTCGTGGTGTCTATTGTGGACAGTTCGGTGCCCACCGGTACCGGGGTCAGCGTGTCGTTGGACTGCTGGCCCCGGATCGGGTGCGAGCGCTCGTAGTGGTGCTCGTGCCCGCACACCACGAGGTCCACGCCGTACCTGTCGAACAGCGGTACCCACTCCTGGCGGATGCCCAGGTCCGCGCCGTTGAAGAAGTTGGCGGTCGAGATGACCACCTGGTGCATGACGACCACGATCCAGTCGATGTCGCGGTCCGCCCGGGTACGCGCCAGCTCCTGCTCCAGCCAGCGCTTCTGCGCCCCGCCGGAGTACCCGTGCACGTACGAGTTGCCGCCGTCCTGGTACGCAACGTCGTCGTTGTTCAGGCTGATCACGCGTACCGAGCCGACCGTGAACGAGTACCACAGGCCGCGCGTCTCGGCGTCGCCCGCGGGTGCCGGCAGGGCGAAGTACGACTGGTACGCGCCGTACCCGATGGGCCCGTTGCCGAGTTCGTTCTCGTGGTTGCCGGCGGCCGGCATCCACGGCCGGAACCGGGCCGAGCGGCTGTTGTTGGTGAACCAGTCCGACCAGGTGCGGATCCGGTCGTTGGCCAGGTTGGCGTAGCACAGGTCGCCGTTGACGAGGTGGAACAGCGGCGCGATGCGCTCGATGCCGACCACCGTGTCCGCGCCGGCGGGCGAGCCCAGGTTGTCGTTGACCCAGATCGGGCTGCTCGCCCCGGCCGGCGTGACCTGCTTGCCGAGCGTGGGCGTGCCCTGGTCGCCGAAGCTGGTGAAGGTGAACGGGCTGCGGCCGCCCGGCGCGGTGCGGAACAGGCCGGGCAGCGGCGTGGTGCCCTCGTGCACGGCCGCGTACGCGTACTCGGTGCCCGGGCGCAGGCCGGTCAGCGGGGCGTGGTGGATGAATACCTCGGTGCCGGACTGGGCGTCCTTGTAGGTGATGGTGTCCGCGTCGAAGCTGCGGCCGTAGCCGTCCGCGGCGGAGCCGAGGAAGACCCGCGGCCGGGCCACGGCCTGCGGCGTGAGCCACGAGACGACCGCCTCGCGGGCGGCGTCCGCGCCGAACTGCAGGTGCAGCCCGTGCACCTCGGGCGCACCGGTACCACCCGGGGGTGTCCACAACAGCGGCGAGGAGGGCGACGCCCACGCGGTCGCGGGTAACAGGGCCGCGCCGCCGATGCCTGCCGCGCCGATGCCTGCCGCGCCGAGGGCGGCGCCGCCGATCAGGCGGCGGCGGCTGA
>DATEJJ010001120.1:0-2548 GCA_035278125.1 Rugosimonospora sp. | reverse complement strand
CGACCTGCGCGCCGAGGTGGCCGAGCGGGCCGCGCTGGTACCCGAGCACCTGGCCGCGCTGCCGGTCTCGGAGCCGGCCGCGGCCATCGTCTCCGTCACCGCCCCCGGCCCGGCGGCGGCGGTCGCCTGGGCGGACGCGTGCCGGACCAACGGGGTCGCGGTGGGTTGCTTCCGGCCACCGTCCACACCGGACAGCCGGCCGCGGCTGCGGCTGACCATCAACGCGGGGGTGGCGCGGGCCGACTTCGAGGCGGCGCTCGACGTGATCGCGAAGTGCGCGCCGTGACCGATGTCATCCTGGTCACCGGCACCGACACCGGTGTGGGCAAGACCATCGTGACCGCGGCCGTCGCGGCCGCCGCGCAGGCGGCCGACTACACCGTCGCGGTGCTCAAGCCGGCGGAGAGTGGCGTGGTGGCCGGTGCCGGCGTCGAGTCCGATGTGGACGTCGTGGCCCGGCTGGCCGCGCCGCGACTGGTACGCACGCTGGTGAGCTACCCCGACCCGCTCGCCCCGCTGACCGCCGCGCGCCAGTCCGGCCTGCCCGAACTGGCCATCGGGGACGTGATCGAGGCGGTCGAGGTGGCCGGCCACGACCACGAGCTGGTACTCGTCGAGGGCAGCGGCGGGCTGCTGGTACCGATGGGGGAGGGCGGCTGGACCGTGGCCGACCTGGCGGTCGCGCTGCGGATACCGGCGGTGGTGGTGGCGCGCTCGGGCCTGGGTACGCTCAACCACATCGCGCTGACCTTCGAGGCGATGGCGCACCGCGGCATCCCCGGCTGGCTGGTACTCGGCTCCTGGCCGGCCGAGCCGGAGCTGGTGCACTGGACCAACCTCGCGGACCTGCGGGAGCTGGCCGGCGTACTGCCGCAGGGCGCCGGAAGCCTGCCGGCGGACCGGTTCCAGGCCGCCGCACCGCGCTGGCTCACCCCGGCACTGTTCGGTCAGGCGGATCCGGATGTGCTCCTCGCCGACGCGATCTCGCTACCGCCACCCGGCCATTGACTGTCCGGCCGGTCAATCAGGCGAGTTGCGACGGCTCCACGCCCAGTTCCCGACCCGCCACCATGCGTACCCACTCGCCGAGCTGGCGCCGCGAGATGATCCGGTCGTGCACGGTCGCCTGTACCGTCAGCCCGTCGGCGAGGGCCGTGATACGCCAGGCCGCGCCCTGCGGGTCGGGGCAGGCGAACGCGCCGCTGGCCACCCCGGCCCGGATCGCCTCGCTCAGCGCCTCCCGCCACCGTAGGTCCAGCCGCCGGGTCACCCGCTCCAGCTCGGGTACCCGCATCGACTCCGCCCAGCCGTCTATCCACATCGCCCACATCTTCGAGGCGTTCGGCCCGTACAGCCGCAGGATGCGCCGCACCTTCTCCAGCGGCGGCGCAGAGGACCGGACCACCGTCTCCACGCGACTGAGTTCCTGCTCCGCCGCGTACTCGAAGGCGCGGGCGAGCAGGTTGTCCTTAGTCTCGAAGTGGTAGAACACCAGCGCCTGGCTGACCCCGGCCGCGGCGGCCACGTCAGCGGTGCGCGTGTTCGCCAAGCCGCGCCGCGCAATCACTTCGCAGGCGGTGCTCAGCAGGGCGTCGAGGCGCATGTCGGCCGTCCGTCCGGTCACGGCCGTTACGGTAGCGTATTCACGCTGCTCACCCCGTGTCTAGCGCTTGTTAGGCTGAGTCATGAGTCAGTAGTGAGCGGTGCTGACCAGGTACGTAGCGCACTAGTAACTCCTATGACGGGTATCCGACTGGCGGTTCCGTCTCGCAAGCGGTACAAGCTCCACGTGAGTACGTCCTTCCTGGGTGACGGGTTACGCGAGACAACGCGAAACACGCTGAGCATTGGGTTGCGATCGCGGTGCGATCGGTGGATGCTCATGGTTCGAACGGCGGCCACCGTCACAGCGGGACGGTCGTTCGTTCGTGGGCGAAATCCATCGGAGATGCGAGGCGAAGTACCGGAAAGGCCGTCCGGGTGATCGGCGGACCCACGGGTGGCGGGTTGCGACGCGGTCGTTGCGCGGAAACCCTGCGTGAGCGGCCGGGCTGGGTGACGCCGCTTCGCTGTGGGGAGAGACGATGGCGGCGGCTGGCAGGCTCTCGGTGGCCGGGCGGAGGGCGGCGCGAACCGTGGCGGGCGGGATCGGTCGGGATCAGCCGGCTCGGGCTGCCCGCGCGGCACAGAGTGACCCCGGTCCGGGCTGGATCTTCCGGGACGTAGCCGGGCACAGCCGCAACCCGGGCGGCGGACTGCACTCCATCCGGGTACGCCTGCTGCTCCCGGTCGCGGTGGCCACCGTCGGGCTCGTCGCGCTCGGCACCGTACAGGCCATGCAGGCGATCCGGCTCGCCAACGAGTCCAACCAGGCCGCCACCATGGCCGCGACCGCGACCGCCACGGTGCAGCTGGCCCACCGGCTGGAGACCGAGATCACCGAGGAGGACGCGCTGCGCCAGCGCGGCGGTGCCGCCGGCGCCAGCCTGGTCACCGCCGCCCGCGGCCAGACCGACCTCGCGGTGGACGCCTTCCACCAGGCCGGCGT
>DATEJJ010001119.1:0-2663 GCA_035278125.1 Rugosimonospora sp. | reverse complement strand
CAACCGGGCTGCGCTGGCGCGCCGGGCGCTGCGCCCCCGGTTCCTGGTCGACGTGTCCACCTGCGACCTGTCCGGCACCCTGCTCGGGGCGCGGCTGGCCGCCCCGCTCGGCGTCGCACCGATGGCGTACCACCGGCTGGTCCACCCCGACGGCGAGGTGGCCACCGCGCGGGCCGCCGGCGCGGCGGGTGCCCTGCTCGTGGTGAGCCCGTTCGCCAGCCGGTCCATTGAGGACATCGCCGCCGCCGCGTCCGGGCCGGTGTGGCTGCAGCTGTACTGGCTGCACCGGCGCGAGGCGCTGGTCGACCTGGTCGCCCGCGCGGAGGCGGCCGGGTACGGCGCGATCGTGCTGACCGTGGACACCCCGCGGGTCGGCCGGCGGCTGCGCGACATCCGGCACGGCTTCGCGCTGCCGGACGGGGTGGCCGCGGTGAACCTCCCGGCCGAGGTGATGGCCACCGCGCACCAGCACGCCGGCGGCGGGTCCGCCCTGCAACGGCACTCCCGCGAGCAGTTCGACCCGTCGCTGTCCTGGACCGACCTGGCCTGGCTGCGCGGCCGGACGTCGCTGCCGCTGGTGCTCAAGGGACTGGTCACGGCCGAGGACGCGCGGCTGGCCGTGGCGCACGGCGCGGACGCGGTCATCGTCTCCAACCACGGCGGCCGGCAGCTGGACCACGCGGTGTCCACAGTGGACGCCCTGCCCGAGGTGGTGGCGGCGGTCGCCGGGGCGTGCCCGGTGCTGGTGGACGGCGGCTTCCGCACCGGTACCGAGGTGCTGGTCGCGCTCGCCCTCGGTGCCCGGGCCGTGCTGCTGGGGCGCCCGGTGCTCTGGGGACTGGCCTGCGCCGGCGCGGACGGGGCCGGTGCCGTGCTGCGTACCGTCGTCGAGGAGCTGGAGGACGCGATGGTGCTGTCCGGTCGGCCGCGGCTCGCGGATGTCGACTCCTCCCTGGTCCGGTCCGTGGGTGCGTAGTCAACCGGCGGCGACGAAGTCGCTCAGGCGCCGTACCCCGTCGCGGATCCGCGCCGGGTCCAGGTAGCTGCACGACAGCCGGAGCTGGTTCTTGCCGCCACCGTCGAGGTGGAAGTAGCGCATCGGGGTCCACAGCACGCCGTGCTCGGCGGCCGAGCGCGCCAGGGCCGCCTCGTCCGCCACGAACGGTACGCGCAGTACCAGGAAGAAGCCGCCGGCCGGCGCGTTCCAGGCGATGCCCTCGCGGTCCCGGCGTGCCGGCGGGAAGTGCTCGGCCAGCGCGTCCAGCAGCGCGGTCAACTGGCTCCGGTAGCGCGCGACGCGCTCCCCGCTGGCCGCGCGCAGCCGGCAGCCGCAGGCGAGCAGCATGCCCCCGATGACCGCCTGCGCCAGCGGCGACGTGTTCACCGTGGTCATGCTCTTTATCTTGGACAGCTGGTCGGCCAGCAGCGTGGTACCGCCCGGCACCGCGACCGGCTGGTCGGCGAGCACGTACCCGACCCGGGCACCGGGGAAGCAGGTCTTCGCGAAGGTGCCGAGATACACCACCCGCCGGTCGCGGTCCAGCCGCTTGAGCGTGGGCGGCGGTACCGCGTCCCGGGCGAACAGCCCGTACGGGTTGTCCTCCAGCACCAGCAGGTCCTCGGCCGCGGCCACGCCGAGCAGCTCCGCCCGGGCGGCGGCCGGCATGCTGGTACCCGACGGGTTGGCGAAGTCCGGCACCACGTAGAACGCCCGCGGCCGCCGGCCCCCGGCGCGTACCCGCCGCGCGGCTTCGCGCAGGGCTGCCGGACAGGCACCGTCCGGGCCCTCGGGCACCGGCTCGACCGCGATGTCGAGCAGCCGCGCCGCGCCGGTGATCCCGACGTAGCACGGCGAGCTGACCAGCAGCACGTCGCGCGGGTCGCGGAACAGCGCGCGCAGCACCAGCAGCATGCCCTCCTGCGCGCCGACCGTCACCACCACCGCCCCGGCCGGTACCCGGATCCCCTCGTCGTTGGCGACCGTGGCCGCGACCAGTTCGTGGATCTGCCCGTTCGTCCGTCCATACTGGAACAACAGGCCACTCACCTGCGCCGCGGACTGCCCCCGCTCCCGGCGCAGGTACGTGCCGTAGACCTCCAGGTAACGCGCGATGGTACCGGCGTCCACCGGCTCCTCGTACGGCCGCCCCGGCGCGAACGACACCGCGCCCGGGAACCGGGCGGTTATCTCGTTGAGAAAGTTCATGGTGTCCAGCAACGGATCGCTCAGCGCGGCGTGCAGGTCGCCGAGCGAAAGGTGCGACGGGGCACCGGTGGGCTCCGGCATGAACCGCCTTCCTCCAGTAGACTCTGGCGTGTCCTCCTCCGCAGGAGTCCATAGCGTATGCGGCTTCCCGCGCCCCGGGGTCGAGAAGCCGTCCAACCTGGCTGGAGGACACCATGCCGCTGGATCCGGTCCTGCGCGCCGCGCGGGAGCAGCGCCTGCGCGACGGGGGACGCCCGCTCTACGAGATGTCGCTCGCCGAGGCCCGCGCCGCCGATCTGGCCGCCATCACGGCGGACCGGGGCGACGCCGAACCCGTCGGCGAGGTCCGGCCGCTGCGCGCGGCCGGCGCCGCCGGCGACCTGGACGCCCGGCTCTACCGACCTGCCGGCGCCGGGCGACCCCCGGTGCTGGTCTACTTCTTCGGCGGCGGCTGGAC
>DATEJJ010001118.1:0-3659 GCA_035278125.1 Rugosimonospora sp. | reverse complement strand
GGCCGGCGTCTGTGGATGGTGGATCTTGACCGTCGTCGCGGCCCACGCTCATCTGTCGCGTCCCTGTCGCCGCGATCGGCACGCGGCCGCCAGTCAGGCCGTGCGCGCGTGCGAGGCGTCGCTGTTCAGGTGGGGCGTGGGCGGTGGTGGTGTGGTGGGCCTGGGCTGGTGTGGGGTTCGGGGCGGTGGGGGTGGAGCTGCTTGCACTCGGGGGCGGGGAGTGCTAAACAAGGTGTTGGCACTCGGGAAGGCTGAGTGCCAGAGGTCGGGGCGGTGGGGTCCCAGAAACGGGACCAGTCGTCGCGGGCTATCCGGCCCGGCCGGCGAGTGGCTGTCCATGGACGTCGCGGAGTGGCGGCAGGGGACCGAACCCCGGCTTCCGCTGCGTTCGCCGGAAGGCAGTCATTCGGACCGTGCGTAAGCAAGCGGCGGCCCTAAAACAAATGGGGCGGCCGGGATTGTCCAGGAGGACAACGCCGAATGGCCAAGATTATCGCGTTCGACGAAGAGGCGCGCCGTGGCCTTGAGCGGGGGATGAACATCCTCGCCGACGCCGTCAAGGTGACGCTGGGCCCCAAGGGCCGCAACGTCGTCCTCGAGAAGAAGTGGGGCGCGCCGACCATCACCAACGATGGTGTGAGCATCGCCAAGGAGATCGAACTCGAGGACCCGTGGGAGAAGATCGGCGCTGAGCTGGTCAAGGAGGTCGCCAAGAAGACCGACGACGTGGCCGGCGACGGCACGACGACGGCGACCGTCCTGGCCCAGGCGCTGGTCAAGGAAGGGCTGCGCAACGTCGCCGCCAGCGCCAACCCGATCGCGCTGAAGCGCGGCATCGAGGCCGCCGTCGCCGCGGTGACCGAGGCGCTGGCCAACATCGCCAAGGACGTGGAGACCAAGGAGCAGATCGCGTCGACCGCGTCGATCTCCGCGGGCGACACCAGCGTCGGCGAGATCATCGCTGAGGCGATGGACAAGGTCGGCAAGGAAGGCGTCATCACCGTCGAGGAGAGCAACACCTTCGGCCTGGAGCTGGAGCTCACCGAGGGCATGCGCTTCGACAAGGGCTACATCTCGCCGTACTTCTGGACCGACCCGGAGCGGATGGAGGCGGTCTTCGACGACCCCTACATCCTCATCGTGAACAGCAAGATCTCCGCGGTGAAGGACCTGCTGCCCATCCTGGAGAAGGTCATGCAGTCGGGCAAGCCGCTGGCGATCATCGCGGAGGACGTCGAGGGCGAGGCCCTGGCGACCCTGATCGTCAACAAGGTGCGCGGCACCTTCAAGTCTGTCGCCGTCAAGGCGCCGGGCTTCGGTGACCGCCGCAAGGCGCAGCTGACCGACATCTCCGTCCTCACCGGCGGCGAGGTCATCAGCGAGGAGGTCGGTCTCAAGCTGGAGAACGTCACCCTCGACCTGCTCGGCCGCGCCCGCAAGGTCGTCGTCACCAAGGACGAGACGACCATTGTGGACGGTGCCGGCGACGCCGACCAGATCCAGGGCCGGGTCAACCAGATCCGCGCCGAGATCGAGAAGAGCGACTCCGACTACGACCGCGAGAAGCTGCAGGAGCGTCTGGCCAAGCTGGCCGGCGGTGTTGCGGTCATCAAGGTCGGCGCGGCCACCGAGGTCGAGCTGAAGGAGCGCAAGCACCGCATCGAGGACGCGGTGCGCAACGCGAAGGCCGCGGTCGAGGAGGGCATCGTCCCGGGTGGTGGCGTGGCGCTGGTACAGGCCGGCAAGACCGCCTTCGACAAGCTGGACCTGTCGGGTGACGAGGCGACCGGCGCGCAGATCGTGAAGATCGCGCTGGACGCTCCGCTGCGGCAGATCGCGGTCAACGCCGGCCTCGAGGGCGGCGTCGTGGTCGAGAAGGTACGCAACCTGCAGGCCGGTCACGGTCTGGACGCGGCGACCGGCGACTACGTCGACCTGCTCGCGGCCGGCATCATCGACCCGGCGAAGGTGACCCGGTCGGCGCTGCAGAACGCGGCTTCGATCGCGGCCCTGTTCCTGACCACCGAGGCTGTGGTCGCGGACAAGCCGGAGAAGGAGAAGGCCCCGGCGGGTGCGCCCGGCGGCGGCGACATGGACTTCTGAGTCCAGTCTTCTGGCAGAGCGGGGTGGGCCGGTGGCCCGCCCCGCTCTACTGCGTCCGGGCGGCGCGCACGGCGGCGTACGCGTCGACGATGCCGGCCTGCCCGCCACACGAGTCGGTGGGTACCCGGGTGGCGGTGGCGCGCAGCAGGGCGGTGGTACGCGCGATGTCACCGCGCAGCGCGGGGTTCGCGGACCACACCAGCGCCACCACGCCGGCCACGTGCGGTGCGGCCATGCTGGTGCCGTCCAGCGCGCGGTACCCGCCGCCGGGCAGGGCGGAGACCACACCGGCGCCGGGCGCGAGCAGATCCGGCTTGCTGGCACCGGAGACCGGGCCGCGGCTGGAGAACGGGGCGAGCGCACCGTCGCGGTCCACCGCGCCGACGGTCAGAGTATCGGGGTACGGCGCGGGCGGGTCGCTGATCGAGCCGCAGCGGGGACCGGCGTTGCCGGCAGCGGCCACCACGAAGACACCGGCCGTCGTGAGCGCGTCGACCGCCCCGCGCAGCGCGCTCCGGTCGCACCCTTCGATCGGGGCACAGCCCCACGAATTGGTGAGTACGTCCGCCGCCCGGTCCGGCCGGCCCGCGGTGAACGGGTCGCCGCCGTACGGGAACGGGGCGAGCATGAACTGCAGGCAGTCCAGGTACCGCGCGGGGTTGGCGAGGTTCCGTTCGAGGTTGACGCAGCCGATCCACTGTGCACCCGGCGCGATGCCGATCCCGTTGCGCCCCACGGCGGTGCCGAGGGTGTGCGTACCGTGTCCACCGTGGTCGGTCGGGGTGCGGGTACGGTCCCAGGGGTCGTACCAGGAGTCGGTACCGCCACGGAAGCCGGCCGCGAGCGCGGGGTGGGTACCGTCGACGCCGCTGTCCGAGGTGCCGACCACCACACCGGTTCCGGTGTCGCCGGTTGCCCAGACCCGGTCGGCGCCGACCAGCCGGACGTTCCACTGTGGACTCCCGCCCGGACGCACCGTACCGGTCAGCGGGGCACCCGGACGGGGCAGCGGGCGCAGCCGCGGGCTGAGCAGCACCCGGTCCACATCGGACCGGCGGGACAGCCACGCCCGGACCACCGGGCCGCCGTCCACCTCCAACCCGTTCACCAGGTAGTAGGGCGTGTAGGACAGGTGCAGCCGGCTCAGTTCGCGCCGCAGCGGCTGCTGCGACTCCTCGGCGGTGCGGACCAGGCGGCGGTACACCTCGGCGCGGCGCGCGGGTACGTCGCGGATCTCCGTCACGCCGGTGAGGTCGGCGCGGGCCTTGAGTACCACGAAGAGGCGGTCCCCGTACCAGCCGGGATGGCCGACCGTGGCGTACCCGGTGAGGCCGGCGGCGCCGACCGCGACCGCGAGAGCGCCGGCCAGCGCGCGTGCCGGCGGGCGATGGCGCACCAGCGCGTACCCGATGCCGGTGGGAAGGGCGACGGACAGCGACGCGAGCGCGGCGAGCAGCGCCCACAGGCCGATGTCGCCGAGGCCCAGCAGGGGGGTTGTCTGCAGTGGCTCGATGAAGCCGAGGGGGCCGAACGCCGCGAGGGCGAGCGCGGCGGCG
>DATEJJ010001117.1:0-5666 GCA_035278125.1 Rugosimonospora sp. | reverse complement strand
CGACCGACATGGCGGCGTAGGCCGGCACTCGAATCCTGGTCCCGTGACGCGGGCCTTGCAGATGGCGAACCGGAATAGTCCGCCCTTCGGCCGGTCCCCACTGTTCCCCCGGGTGGATCTGGCGCACCAACGTCCCGGCCGGCCCGACGTCCGGCCGAGGGGAGCGGCACCCGGCCGCCGGCGGTGAACCTCAGTACGCGACTGGCGTCACCCGCGAGCCATCTGCGCAGGCGTACCCTTCCGGTGCGCCGCCGGGCCCGGGAGACACAATAGACGCCATACCACGCACCCACCACACGGGTCACGGGCCGGGCCGTGGCACCTGGTGGACCACCCTTGTGTGTGCCGTCCGTCGACGGATAGGCTCGCGGCTCGATCGCCCGGGTTCTCAGCTGGATGAGACTTCTCGTTAATGGTGGTGTTACGTCGATGACCCAGGTAGCCATTGTCGGAGCAGGACCGTACGGGCTCTCCATCGCCGCCCACCTGCGGTCGTACGGCGTACCGCACCGCGTCTTCGGGACACCGCTGGACACCTGGCGGCGCCACATGCCCGCCGGGATGATGCTGAAGTCGGACGGGTTCGCGTCCAGCCTGTGCGACCCGGACGGCGCCGGTACGCTGGCCGCCTACTGCGCGGATCGCGGTATCCCGTACCACCGCACCGACAAGCCGGTCAGCCTCGACGTCTTCACCGACTACGCGCTGGACTTCCAGCGGCGGTTCGTCCCCGACCTGGAGGACCGCCAGGTCGTCTCGCTCGACCGGACGGGCGACGGATTCTCGATCCGCCTCGACGACGGGGAGACGCTGCGGGCGGATACGGTCGTCGGCGCCATCGGCATCAGCTACTTCGCGCACGTACCCGCGGAGCTGGCGCACTTACCGACCGAGCTGGTGTCGCACAGTTCCACGCACCACGACCTGTCCGGCTTCGCCGGGCGGGACGTGACCGTCATCGGCGGCGGATCGTCCGCAGTGGACGTCGCCGTGCTGCTGCACGAGGCGGGTGCCACCGCCTCGCTCATCGCGCGCGGCGAGAGCGTGCGCTTCTTCTCCGAGCCCTCGCCCGGACCGCGCAGCCGCTGGACGCGGGTACGCCACCCGTCCTCGGGGCTCGGCCCGGGCTGGCGGTCGTGGGCGTGCCAGAACCTGCCGGGCCTGTTCCGGTACCTGCCGGGCGACGCGCGGCTGGCCATCGTCCGGCGCCACCTCGGACCGCGCTCGGCGTGGGCGATGCGGGCCCGGATGGACGCGGGCGTCGCGGTGTCGCTGGGCGAGAGCGTGGAGAGCGCGAGCAAGGAGGACGGCCGGGTGCGGCTGGTACTCCGGAGCGCGGGCGGCGGCCGGCGCGAGGCGCTGACGGACCACGTGATCGCGGCGACCGGGTACACCGTCGATCTGGACCGCGTGGACTTCCTCAGCGCGGGCCTGCGCGCGGCGATCCGCAGCCACGTGCGGATGCCGGTCGTCTCGCGCAGCTTCGAGAGTTCGGTGCCGGGGCTGTACTTCGTGGGTCCGCCGGCCGTGGACAGCTTCGGCCCGCTGATGCGCTTCATGGTGGGCGCCGAGTACGCCGCGCCGCTGGTCGCGCGCCGGATCGCCCGCAGAGCACGGCGGGCCGCCACGGTGTCCCCGGACGCGGCGACGGTGCGCGAGCCGCGATGACCACATTCCTCGCCGCCGGCGACGCCCCCACCGCCGGCGACGCCGACCCCCCGTCACCACCACTCGGCGGTGTACGGCTGGCGCGGGTACGCGCCGGCGAGCCGGGTACCGCGCTGTTCCTGGCGCCCGGCATCGACGGGGAACTGGCCGAACTGGGGCCGCTCGTGGCCGCCTTCGCCGGTGCCCAGGAGGCGTACGCGGTGGCGCCGCTGCCCGAGGACGCGGAGCAGCGACCGGTCACCACCATGGAACGGATGGCGGAGCTGGCCGTGGCGGCGGTCCGCCAGGTGCAGCCGTCCGGACCGTACCGGCTGGGCGGGTACTCGTTCGGCGCGCTGCTGGCGCTGGAGATGGCGCAGCAGCTGTGCGCCGCGGGCGAACCGGTCGAGGCGCTGTTCCTGATCGAGGCGCTGTACGACGAGCGGTACTGGCCGCGCGGGATCTGGCTGCGCGCGATGGTCCGGCGTACCGGGCGGCAGCTGCTGCGGATCGTACGGATGAACCCGGTACGGGCGGCCGGCGAACTGCGCCTGCGCGGGGTACGCCTGGTGCGTCGGGTGGTCCGGCGCGGTACCGACACCCCCGAAGCGGTACGGATGGAGTCGTCCGACGAGGCCAGCGTGCGGGGGCGGGCGTACTCCGCGATCAGCGGGTACCGGCCGCGCTTCTACCCCGGACACGCCACGCTGATCGCCTCCGCGAAGGACCGGCACTTCGGCTGCGACACGACGATCCTCTGGACCGGGTACGCCGAAAAGCTCGAAGTCATCAGGGTCGACGGCGACCACGTGACCGTCATGCAGCAGCCCACCGTGGCGTCGGTCGCCAGCATCATCGACCACCGGCTGGCGCTGGCCCGCGCGGGCTGGCCCGGCCTGCGGCCGCGGCCGGGCTTCGCGCGCCCGATGATCCTGACCACGATGCGCTGGTTCGCCGCCGCGCGGCTGGCGCATGCGCTGGTCGAGTCGGGCTTTACGGTCTCCGCGTGCCGGCCCCGGGCGCACGCGCTGGAGCTGGTGGACGGTCTCGCGGCCGACTGCCGGCTGCGCCGGGTCGGTCGGCTGCGGTCGCTGATCGCGGCGATCCAGCGCGCCGATCCGGACATCATCCTGGCGGACGACGAGCGTGCGCTGGTGCTGCTGCGGCGGCTGCACGCGCGGGCCCGCACGGTCGATCCGGCGCTGGCCGCGCTGCTCGCCCGCTCGCTCGGCGCGGTCGAGGACTGGCCGTCGATCACCTCGCGCACCGGACTGGCGACCGTGGCAGAGGAGCTGCGGATCCCGGTGCCGCCGACCGCGGTGGTCCCCGACGCCGCATCGCTTGCGGCGTGGGGCATGCCCCTGGTGCTGAAGACCGACGGCAGCTGGGGCGGGCGCGGGGTGGCCATCGTGCCGGACGCCGGGCACCTGCCCGAGGCGTGGCACCGGATCTCCAACCCGCCGGCCCTGCCGCGCGCACTCAAGCGGCTGCTGGTCAACGCGGAGACCGAGTCGCTCGCGGCGTGGTTGCGGCGGGCCAGGCCGGTGGTGAACGCGCAGCGGTATGTCGCCGGGCACGGGGGCATCGCCACGGTCGCGAGCCTGGACGGCGAGGTGCTCGCGGTGGTCTGCCTCGACGTGGTGGAGGCGTCGGAGGCCAGGGGACCGGCGGCGGTGGTACGCATCGTCGACCATCCCGGCATGGCGGAGGCGGCCACCCGGCTGGTGGCCCGGTTCCGGCTGACCGGCTTCAGTGGCTTCGACTTCATCCTCACCGACTCCGGCGAGGCGCAGCTGATCGAGCTGAACCCGCGCGTCACGCCCACCTCCTACCTGCTGGTCGAGGGCGACTACCAGCGCAGCCGGACCATCGCGCTGTTCCCCGCCGAGTCGTTGGCCTGCACCACGCTGGGCCTGCTCGACCAGCCGGTACGCGCGCGGTCGCTGCTGCGGCTGGGGGAGCGGATCGCGGCGCGGCAGGACTGGCCGGTCGCGCGGATGGCGCGCCACGTGATGCGGCGGTTGAGCGCCTCGCGGTACTGAGCCGCGGTTCTTCACGTCCGGGAGAGTTGCGCGTCGTACGCCGGCAACCAGACCCTGGCACCGTCGCCACGTGAGGTTCACGGAGGACATCGCCGGCCTGCGGGCCCTGGGTACGGTCGGTTCGGTCGCGGTGGCGGTCGGCGGGTACGCCGCCGGTGCGCTGCCCTGGCGTTCGGCCGGCCCGGTGCCCGGGCTCGGCCACCTGAGCCGGTACCCGTCGGCCGGCGTGGCCTGCGTGTACTTCGGGCTGGTACTGCTGGTCGCGGCCTGGTGGCGGCTGCTGCGCCGGATGCGTACCGATCCCGCCGTCGGTACCCGGGGGCTGCTCGTCACGTTCGCGGCCTGGGCGGTACCGCTGGCGCTGGCGCCACCGCTGTTCAGCCGCGACGTGTACAGCTACCTGGCGCAGGGCACGATGGCGGGCGCGGGCGCGGACGTGTACCACGCCGGAGCGGCGAGCCTGGGCGGCGGCCTGTCGCTGGAGGTACCCGCGGTGTGGCAGCACACCCCGTGCCCGTACGGGCCGGTGTTCCTCGTGCTGGCCGTGGCGGTGGTGGCGGTGACCAAGGCGAACGTGGTGGCCGGCATCCTGGCGCTGCGCCTGGTGGCGCTGGCCGCGGTGGGGCTGATCGTGGCGGTGCTGCCCGGCCTGGCCCGCCGCTGCGGCGTGGATCCCGGCTCCGCGCTGGCGCTCGGTGTGCTGAATCCGTTGGTACTGCTGCATCTCGTCGCCGGCGCGCACAACGACGCGGTCATGCTCGCGCTGCTCTGCGCCGGGCTGGCCGCCACCGCGCGGCGGTGGGTGGTCCCCGGTGCCGCGCTGGTGACGGTCGCCGCACTGGTCAAGGCGCCGGCCGGGCTGGGCCTGCTGGCCGTGGTCGAGCTGTGCGCGGCGCGGACCGGCAACCGGACCCGGGCCGCGCTCACCACGGTCGCGGTGGCCGCGGCGACCACCGCCGGAGTCACCAGCCTGGCGGGTACCGGGTACGGCTGGATCGGCGCGCTGGGTACCCCGGTCTCCGCGCACAGCTGGTCGGTCAGCGGCATGCTCGGCCGGGCCACCGGCGCGGTACTGGACCTGGTGGACAGTGACCTGGCCCGGCTCGCGGTACCGGGCTGGATGTGGCTGTGCGGCTGCGCCGCGGTCGCCATCGTGGCGGTCGTGTGGTGGCACGGCCGGCGGCTCGGCGCCGTGTACGCGCTGGGGCTGAGCCTGAGCGCGGTGGCGCTGCTCGGCCCGGCGACCCGGCCCTGGTACGCGCTGTGGGGGCTGCTGCCCGTCGCCGCCGCGGCACCGCGCGGGCTGCTCCGCCGCGCCGCAACGATCACCTCGGGGGTACTCGCGCTGATGGTGCTGCCGGACGGGGTGTGGCCCACCCTCGGCGAGATCGAGCTGGCGGTACAGGGCGGGCTGCTGGCGCTGGCGGTGCTCTGGTACCTCGGCCACGGCTTCGCGCCCGCGACCTGGAACGTACCCCGGGCGCCCCGCCTGGACCACCCGGTCCGGCAACCCGGATGAGGACCGGCCTGAGCCCGCGCGACCGGGCCTGCTGGCTGGCCGGTATCGCCGCCGCCACGGGCGCCTTCCTCGTCGCCATTCCCGGCCGGCGGGGCTGGTTCGACGCGAGCGTCTACTACGGGACGGTGCGGAGCTGGCTGTACCACGACGGCGGCATCTACGCCTACGTCGCACCGGGTACCCGGTACGGCTTCACCTACCCGCCCTTCGCCGCCGTCTGCATGCTCCCGATGGCGCTGGTCAGCCGCTCCGTGGCGATCGCGGCGGTGCTGGTGCTCAACGTGGCGGCGGCCGGCGCGATCGGTTACTGGCTCGTCGATCCGATCGCCCGGCGGCACGGGTGGAGCCGGCTGTTCACCTGGGCCGTGGCCGGCTGCCTGCTCGCCGCGTACGGCCCGGTGCGCGACACGTTCTCCTTCGGGCAGGTCAACCTGATGCTGCTCGCGGTCGTCCTGGCC
>DATEJJ010001116.1:0-12728 GCA_035278125.1 Rugosimonospora sp. | reverse complement strand
GGGCGGCCCGGCGACCGGATAGGGTCACTGTTATGAGCCATCAGGTTTACGCTTTCGAGCCGCCCGAGCGGTTCGTGGCCGGGACCGTGGGCCCGCCCGGTGATCGCGTGTTCTACCTGCAGGCTCGCGGTGACGGGCGGCTGGTCAGCGTGGCGCTGGAGAAGGTGCAGGTGGCGCTGCTCGCGGAGAAGCTCGACGAACTGCTGGGCGAGGCGCACCGGCGGTTCGGCCTGGTGCTGCCCGAGTCCGAGGTTTCGGACACGGACAACGAACCGCTGGAGAGCCCGGTGGACGAGGAGTTCCGGGTGGGTACCCTCGGCCTCGCGTTCGACGTGGACACGACCACGGTGGTGATCGAGGCGATCGCCGCGGGCGAGGGCGAGGAGGAAGAGGAGACCGAGGAGGACACCTCGGACCTGGACCGGCTGCGGGTACGGCTGACCCCCGCGGCGACCCGCGAGTTCATCGAGCGCGCGAAGCGGGTGGTGAACGCCGGCCGGCCGCCCTGCCCGCTGTGCGGCGGCCCGCTCGACCCGCGCGGCCACCTCTGCCCCCGGCACAACGGCTACCACCGCTGACCGGTGTGCGGACGGTGGTGGTAGCGGAAGCCCTGGAACTGCTCAGCCGGGGCACGATGGAGCTGGAAGGCCGGCTGGTCGACGCGTCCAACACCACGCTGCGCGCGACCATCACCCTGGAGAGCGCCAGCGCCCGCTGCGTGTACAAGCCGATCCGCGGCGAGCGGCCGCTGTGGGACTTTCCCGACGGTACCCTCGCCGGGCGCGAGGTGTCCGCGTACCTGCTCGCCGCGGCGACCGGGTGGGAGTGCGTACCGCCGACCGTGCTGCGGGACGGACCGCTCGGCCCGGGCGCCTGCCAGCTCTGGATCGACGAGCCGGAGGACGCCGACCCGCTGCTCGGTTTCGTGGCGCGCCGGAGCATCCCGACCGGCTGGCACCGCATCATGTCCGCCCGCGACGGCAATGGTCACGCGTTCGTACTCGCGCACGCCGACGACCCCCGGCTGGCCCGGCTGGCGGTACTGGACGCGGTGATCAACAACGCGGACCGCAAGGGCGGCCACGTACTGTCCAGTGTGGACGGTCAGGTGTACGGGGTGGACCACGGCGTCACGTTCAACGTCGAGGACAAGCTGCGTACCGTCCTCTGGGGCTGGGTCGGCGACCCGTTGCCGGACGAGTCGGTCGAGGTACTGCGGGCGCTGCGCGAGCAGGTGGACGGTGCCCTCGGCGAGGCGCTGGCCGAGCACCTCACCCGCGCCGAGGTGGCGATGGTACGCGACCGGGTGGACCGGCTGCTGGCCAGCGGCTGCTTCCCCGCGCCGCCGGAGGACTGGCCGGCGGTACCCTGGCCGCCGATCTGACCCGTCCTCGCCGCCGGGCCCGCCAAGATCGTGAGCGGGTACCCTGGATCGCATGCAGTCCTGGACGTCACCACAGGTGCCCGAGTTGCCCGGTACCGGCCGCCCGCTGGCCCTGTTCGACTCCGCCCGGCAGGGGCGCCACCCGGTCCGTCCGGACGGCCCGGCGCGCCTGTACGTCTGCGGCATCACCCCGTACGACGCCACGCACCTCGGCCACGCCGCCACGATGATCACCTTCGACCTGGTGTACCGGCTGTGGCTGGACACCGGGCTGGACGTCCGGTACGTGCAGAACGTCACCGACATCGATGACCCGCTGCTGGAGCGCGCCGCCCGGGACCGCGAGGACTGGGTGGTGCTCGCGATGCGGGAGACCGCGCTGTTCCGGGAGGACATGGAGGCGCTGCGGATCCTGCCGCCGACCAGCTACATCGGCGCGGTGGAGTCCATCCCGGCCATCGCCGAGCGGGTCGCGGACCTGGTCGAGTCGGGTCGCGGGTACCGGCTGGACGACGGCACCGGGGACGTGTACTTCGACCTGACGGTCGCGCCGCGCTTCGGGTACGAGTCGAACCTGTCCCGGGAGCAGATGCTCGCGTACTTCGCGGAGCGTGGCGGCGACCCGGACCGGGCGGGCAAGCGCGACCCGCTGGACCCGCTGCTGTGGCGCGGCGCCCGCGACGGGGAGCCGTCCTGGAACGGCGGGCCGCTGGGGCCGGGCCGGCCGGGCTGGCACATCGAGTGCGCGGTGATCGCGCTGGACCTGCTGGGCGCCCGGATGGACGTCCAGGGCGGCGGCAACGACCTGCTCTTCCCGCACCACGAGATGTCCGCCGCGCACGCCGAGACGATCACCGGCGAGGCCCCGTTCGCCAGCCACTACGTGCACGCGGGCATGATCGGGCTGGCCGGCGAGAAGATGAGCAAGAGCCGGGGCAACCTCGTCTTCGTGTCCCGGCTGCGGGCCGACCGGGTGGACCCGATGGCGCTGCGGCTGGCCCTGCTGGCCGACCACTACCGGGCGGACCGGCAGTGGACCGACGACCTGCGCAAGTCGGGGGAGCAGCGGCTGGCCCGCTGGCGCGCCGCGGTGGCTATGCCCCGGGGACCGGCCGGCGCGGACCTGCTCGCCGCGGTCCGTGAGCGCCTCTGCGCCGACCTGGACACCCCCGGCGCGCTGCTCGCGGTGGACGCCTGGGCCGACGCCGCACTGGCCGGCGACGGTACCGACGGCCAGGCCCCGGCGCTCGTCTCCGCCACAACCGACGCGCTTCTCGGCATCGCGCTCTGAGCCCGGGGCGTCAGCCCAGCGCCAGGTCGGGGTCGGTGAGCGGCGTTTCCGGGCGGGGACCGGGGATCTGGTACTCCTCCGTCAACGCGGTCACCGGGCCGGGCCAGGTGGCGACGGCCACCTCGATCGGGCGGTGCTGGTCGTCGTACGCGACGTGCAGCAGGTGCAGGACCGGCGTGTCCGGGCGGATCTGCAGCAGCTCCGCCTCCTCCCGGGTGGGCAGCCGCGCGGTCACCTGATCCGTGGCCCGCCGGTACCGGCGCCCGGTGACCTCCTCCACCTCCTGGTACAGCGGGCGGCCGAACGCCTCCGGCCGCTCCAGGCTGGTACCCCGCGCGTCCGTCACGCGCAGCCACGAGGCGCCCACCTCCACCGCCGAGTCCTGCGTGCGTACCAGGTGCCGGCGCACCACCAGCTCGGTACCGGCCGGCACGCCGAACGCGTCCGCGATCTCCGCCGGTGCCGGGGTCCGGCCCACCTCCAGCAGCTGCTGCCGGTACCGGGCCGCCAGGTCCGCGTGGTACCCGCGCTGGATGCCGTACCGGCCCCGGGACAGCCGGTTGAGCCTGCGGCGGGTACCCCGGACGTACGTGCCGGAGCCCGGCTTGGTGATCAGCAGGCCCTCCACCCGCAGCTGGTCGATGGTGCGCTGCACGGTCTGCTTGGCCACGCCGAACATCTGGGCGATCGCGGGGATCGACGGGAGCCGCTCGCCCGGCGCCCAGTCACCGCGCCGGATCTGGGCGCGCAGCGCCGCCGCGATCTGCCGGTGCGGATGCTCGGCCGCGCCCGGGTTCACGTTCATGGCATCAAACCTAGCCTCCTAGGACGCCTTACGGGGTGTGACCCGCCGGGGCAGGACACGAAGGGCGGGTTACCAGGCGCCGGCGGTCGGACCAGAGGAGCCGCCGCGGCGGCGCAGGTACTTCTCGAACTCCTGCGCGATCTCGTCACCGGACAGCGGCTGCAGGCCCTCGTCGCCGACCCGCTCCTCCAGCTCCCGGACGTACTCGCCCAGCTCCGCGTCCTGCTCGGCGGCGGTACGCAGCCGCTCCTCCCACTCCGCCGACTCCTCGGCCAGGTCCATCATGGGTACCGGCAGGTCCAGCACGTCCTCCACCCGGTGCAGCAGGGCCAGCGTCGCCTTGGGGCAGGGCGGGTTGTTCGCGTAGTGCGGCACGTGTACCCAGAACGAGACCGTGTCCAGCTCCGCCCGGGTACACGCCTCGTGCAGCACCCCGACGATCCCGGTCGGCCCGTCGTACCGGGTCGGGATCAGGCTGTACCGCTCGGCCGCGTCCCGGCTGGCGGCGCTGCCGCTGATCGGCAGCGGCCGGGTGTACGGCACGTCGGCGAGCAGCGCGCCGAGCAGCACGATCTTGTTGACCTCCAGGCTGTGGCAGAGTTCCATGATCTCGCCGCAGAAGGTGCGCCAGCGCATGCTCGGCTCGATCCCGCGGATCAGCAGGACGTCACGGTCCGTACCGGGCGGGGTGGCGACGGAGAAGCGGGTCGTCGGCCACTCGATGTTCCTGGTCTCGCCGTCGGCCAGCGACACGATCGGCCGGTTCACCTGGAAGTCGTAGAACTCCTCGGGATCAAGCGCGGTGACCGGCCGCGCGGTCCACACCTGTTCGAGGTGCTCGACCGCGGCGGTCGACGCGTCCGCGGCGTCGTTCCAGCCTTCGAACGCGGCGATGGCCACAGGATCGCGCAAGACCGGCAATCCATCAAACTCGGTCATCACACCCGTACCCTCCGTGCCGCGCACCACGTCCGGCTTGCGCGGCGTCGCCGATGGACGGCGAAGCGTCGCCGGTCCACGACGCCAAGCCTACGTGCCGGGCGGCCGGTCGCCAGTCAAGGCCGCGCCGAAGCACGCCCGGCCGCCCGCGTCTAGGCTGGACGCCGTGCCTTCCTCCATGCTTGCGGCGCTGGTCGAACGGGTTCTCGTCGCCGATGGGGCGATGGGCACCATGCTCCAGGCGGCCAACCCGTCCCTGGAGGACTTCCAGGGCTTCGAGGGCTGCAACGAGATCCTCAACGTGAGCCGGCCGGACGTGGTGCGCGCGGTGCACGACGCGTACCTGGCGGCCGGGGCCGACTGCGTGGAGACCAACACGTTCGGGGCGAACCTCGGCAACCTGGGCGACTACGAGATCGCGCACCGGATCCGGGAACTTTCCGAGGCGGGTGCCCGGCTGGCCCGCGAGGTGGCGGACGGCTGGTCCACTCCGGACCGGCCCCGGTTCGTGCTCGGCTCGGTCGGTCCGGGCACCAAGCTGCCCACGCTGGGCCACGTCCCGTACGCCACGCTCCGCGACGCGTACCAGGAGAATGTTCTGGGGTTGCTGGCCGGCGGGGTCGACGCGGTGATCGTGGAGACCTGCCAGGATCTGCTGCAGGCCAAGGCGGCGGTCCTGGGCGCGCGGCGGGCGATGGCCGCCGCCGGTCGCGGCGTGCCGCTGATCGCGCACGTGACCGTGGAGACCACCGGCACGATGCTGCTGGGCAGCGAGATCGGCGCCGCGCTGGCCGCGCTTGAGCCGCTGGGCATCGACCTGATCGGGCTCAACTGCGCGACCGGCCCGGCCGAGATGTCCGAGCACCTGCGCTACCTGTCGCAGCACGCCCGGGTCGGGCTGTCGGTGATGCCGAACGCCGGGCTGCCCGAACTGACCCCGCAGGGCGCCGCGTACCCGCTGACCCCGGACGAACTGGCCACGGCGCTGCACCGGTTCGCCACCGAGTACGGCGCGGTGCTGGTCGGCGGCTGCTGCGGTACCACGCCCGCACACATCAGTGCGGTCGTGCAACGCCTCGGCCAGATGGCGCCGGTGGCGCGGGCGCCGCGCCCGGAGCCCGGGGTTTCCTCGCTCTACCACCACGTGCCGTTCGCCCAGGACGCGAGCGTGCTGATGGTGGGGGAGCGGACCAACGCCAACGGCTCCAGGGCGTTCCGTGACGCGCTGCTGGCCGGCGACTGGCAGCGGTGCGTGGAGATCGCCCGCGAGCAGGCGCGGGACGGTTCGCACCTGCTCGACCTGAACGTCGACTACGTGGGCCGGGACGGCGCCGCGGACATGCGCGAGGCGGCCGGCCGGTTCGCCACCGCGAGCACCCTGCCGATCATGCTCGACTCGACGGAGCCCAACGTGGTCGAGGCCGGGCTGGAGATGCTCGGTGGCCGGTGCGTGGTCAACTCGGTCAACTTCGAGGACGGCGACGGCCCGGCCTCGCGCTACGCGCGGGCCATGCCGATCGTGCGGGAGCACGGCGCGGCCGTGGTCGCGCTGACCATCGACGAGGAGGGCCAGGCCAGGACCGCCGACTGGAAGGTACGCGTGGCGGCGCGCCTGATCGAGGACCTCACCGGGCGGTGGGGGATGGCGCTGCCGGACATCCTGGTCGACTGCCTCACCTTCCCGATCGCCACCGGGCAGGAGGAGACCCGGCGCGACGGCGTGGAGACCATCGAGGCCATCCGCGAGATCAGCCGCCGGTACCCGGGCGTGAACTTCACCCTCGGCGTCTCCAACGTCTCGTTCGGACTGAACCCGGCCGCCCGGCAGGTGCTCAACTCGGTGTTCCTGCACGAGTGCGTGCAGGCCGGACTGACCTCGGCGATCGTGCACGCCAGCAAGATCCTGCCGATGTCCAAGATCCCGGAGGAGCAGCGCGGCGTCGCGCTGGACCTGGTCTACGACCGGCGGCGCGACGGGTACGACCCGCTGCAGCGCTTCATCGAGCTGTTCGAGGGCGTGGACGCCGCGTCCGCCCGCGCCTCGCGCGCCGAGGAGCTGGCCGCGCTGCCACTGGACGAGCGGCTCAAGCGACGCATCGTGGACGGCGAGCGCAACGGTCTGGAGGCCGACCTGGATGCGGCGCTGGCCACCCGCTCCGCGCTGGACATCATCAACGACACCCTGCTGGACGGCATGAAGGTGGTCGGCGAGCTGTTCGGCGCCGGCCAGATGCAGCTGCCGTTCGTGCTCCAGTCGGCCGAGGTGATGAAGACCGCGGTGGCCCACCTGGAGCCGCACATGGAGCGGGAGGACGCCGCCGGCAAGGGCACGATCGTGCTGGCCACGGTCAAGGGCGACGTGCACGACATCGGCAAGAACCTGGTCGACATCATCCTGTCCAACAACGGATACACCGTCGTGAACATCGGCATCAAGCAGCCGATCAACGCGATCCTGGAGGCCGCCGACCGGCACGCCGCCGACGCGATCGGCATGTCCGGCCTGCTGGTCAAGAGCACCGTGGTGATGCGGGAGAACCTGGCGGAGATCACCACGAGGGGGTACGCCGGGCGGTGGCCGGTGCTGCTCGGCGGTGCCGCGCTGACCCGCGCGTACGTGGAGGACGACCTGCGCTCGGCGTTCGCGGGGCAGGTGCACTACGCCCGCGACGCGTTCGAGGGACTGTCCCTGATGGACCGGGTGATGGCGGCCAAGCGCGGCGGGGCGCCCGCCACCGACCCGGACCGGGAGGCCGCGCTGCGGGCCCGGCAGGAGCGGCGCGCGCGCCAGCGCACCCTGGTCGCCGGCTCCCTGCCCGGCCTGGACGACGCGTCGGTCCGCTCCGACGTGGCCGTCGACGTCGCGGTACCGCGGCCACCCTTCTTCGGTACCCGCGTCGTCAAGGGCATCCCGCTGGCCGAGTACGCCGCACTGCTGGACGAGCGGGCCACCTTCCTCGGGCAGTGGGGGCTGCGCGGGGCGCGCGGCGGCTCCGGACCGTCCTACGAGGAGCTGGTGGAGACCGAGGGCCGGCCCCGGCTGCGGTACTGGCTGGACCGCCTGGCCGCGGACCAGGTAATCGAAGCCGCCGTCGTGTACGGGTACTTCCCGGCCTACGCCGAGGGCAACACGCTGGTGGTACTGGACGAGAACGGCACCGCCGAGCGGGCCCGGTTCACCTTCCCCCGGCAGCGCTCCGAGCGCCGGCTGTGCCTGGCCGACTTCTTCCGCCCCGCCGGTGACACCCTGGACGTGGTGGCGCTGCAACTGGTCACGGTCGGGCAGCCGGTCGGTGAGTACACCTCGAAGCTGTTCGCCAGCAACGCGTACCGGGACTACCTGGAGGTGCACGGGCTGTCGGTCCAGCTGACCGAGGCGCTGGCGGAGTACTGGCACCGGCGCATCCGCACCGAGCTGGTACTGCCCGGCGGCGGTACGGTCGCGGACGGCGACCCGCCGGACCTGGCCGGGCTGCTGCGCACGGAGTACCGGGGCTGCCGGTACGCATTCGGGTACCCGGCGTGCCCGGACCTGGAGGACCGGGCGAAGCTGGTCGGGCTGCTGGACGCGGGGCGCATCGGAGTAAAGCTCTCCGAGGAGTTCCAGCTCGCGCCCGAGCAGTCCACCGACGCGATCATCACGCACCACCCCGAGGCGAGCTACTTCAACGCCAGGTGACGCTCAGAGCGGGTGGTCGGGCAGCACGTCCAGGCCGACCACCGTGTTGCCGGTGGTCTGTGACACCAGGAACGCCGAGATCTTGGTGATCGACGAGTCGATCTTCGCCACCACCACGTGGTCGCCGCCGGACGTGACCGCGATGTTGTCGTGCACCTGCCAGCCCGCGCCGCTGTGCTTGAGCGCGATCCGTACCCGGGCGTCCCCGAATTCGGCGGACAGGCAGACCCAGGCGGCGCCGCCGACCACCGTGGGCGAGGTCAGAACCTTGGCGCCGTGCAGTTCGAGATCCAGGTGCGTCACCTCGTCCTCCTCGCGGTGCGTGGTCGCGCTGGCGCGTGTGCTTGAGCCGGTGACCAGGGCGTGCAGCTGGGCGGTGGTACCGCGGTAGGCGTTGCCGTCGACCAGTTGGCCGCCGTACGGGTAGGCGTCCGTGAACTGCCAGATCACCGGGCTCACCCCGCCGTAGGGCGCCCAGCCGGGACCGGTGTCGCTGTAGCTGGTGAAGATGGAGGAGACCAGGCCGAGGCCGTGTGCCGCCAGCGGGGTCAGGTCGGGCGAGCCCAGGTGCTCCTGCCAGTACCAGTGCGGCAGGTACAGCAGCGTGCAGCGGCCGCCGAGGGCGCGCAGGCTGCCGGCGAAGTCCAGGCAGTCGGCCAGGGTCGGCAGGTCCCCGGTGTCCTCGCAGTCCACCATCACCGGCGTGGTACGGGCGACGGCGTGGCAGAACGCGGCCTGCTCGGCGGTGGCGCCGCGGTGCAGCCAGTGGTACGCGAAGAAGAACACGCCCTGCGCGGCGGCTCCGGCCCGGAACGTGGCGTACGAGGGGTCGCGGTACGCGGTGCCCTCGGACGCCTTGGCGCACAGCGCGGGGGTACCCGGCTCGATGGTGAGGCCGGTCTGGTAGTGCGACACGTCAGGGTAGAAGACTGTCATGTACGCTCCTGGGGCTTTTCGGCCCGTGCGTCCGAGCCTACCGTCACCAGCCGTAAGCGCATCTCAATGATGATGCGGCAGCGTATGCCTGGTGGCGGCGTTAGCCTGGATTGATGTACCTGGAAACCCGGGCGCGCCGGGTGGTGAGCCCGGCGGATATCGTCCGCACGTACTTCCACCGGCTGCTGGTGCAGCGGGATCTCTCGGTCTGCGAGGAGTTGCTCGCGGACGGGTACGTGGACCACGACGCCCCGGTCGGTACGCCGCCGGGGCCGGAGTCCACCCGCAGGTACGTGGCGCAGCTCCTGTTCACGTACCCCGACCTGTGGTTCGGTATCCGGGACATCAAGGCGCACGGTCCGGCGGTGGCGCTGCTCGCCGCCTGGCGGGGCACGCACCGGGAGTCGGGTGTACCGATGCGCCAGACGGGTGTGGTCCTGGTGTACGTGGATGACTCGGGAAGGTTGGCGGAACGCTGGTCGGCATACCATTGGTATGCTGAGAAACATGGGTAAGCACACAAAACGGACAACCCTCACCCTCGACGCGGATACGCTCGAACTCGCGGAGCGGGTGGCCAAGCTGCGGGGCATCTCCGTCTCGGCCCTGGCGTCCCGTGCTATCCGCAACGAGGCGCTGCGGCTCGGCGCGCCGATGCGCCCGCTCGTCACCGAGCAGGACGCCGTCAACGACGAGGTGGAGCAGGCCGCCATCGACCGGGAGCAGGGACGAGCTGCGTGATCCGTGGCGAGGTCTGGCGGTACGCCCCGAAGGGCATACCCCGCGAGCGCACCGTGGTGATCGTCTCCGCCGATGGCATCAACAACTCGTCCCGCCCCTGGCTGTACGGGCTTGAGGTGGTGCACGAGGACCCGCAGGACATCCTCGCCGTACAGCTACCCGGCCGGCTCTGGGTGAACGGCACGTCGCTGTCCCGGCTGTGGCGGGAGTGGCTGTGCGAACACGTCGGCAGCCTCGAAGACGACGCTATGGAGGCTGTCGACGCGATGCTGCGGACGGCTATCGATCTGTAGCGGTGCGCGGCGGGTACCCGACGTCGCGAGGCAGCCGCTGGGTGGGGGTACCGCCGCCGGCGACCAGCGCGTCCCGGATCTCGGTGAGCAGCTGGATCTCCTCGCTCGGCGCCTCGGGCGGCGGTACCTCGCCGCGCTTGCGCCGCTCGGCGAGTCTGTTCATCGGGTAGACGACGAGGAAGTACAGCACCGCCGCGGTGAGCAGGAACGTGATCGCCGCGTTGATGAAGGCGCCCCAGTCGAAAACCTGGCCGTTCACCTTGAACTGGCCGCCGATCTGTTTGTCGGAGCCGCCGCTGGCGGCCGCGATCAAGGGCTTCAGGAACGAGCCGGTGAACTGGGTGACAAGAGCGGTGAAAGCGGCGCCGATGACGATACCGACCGCGAGGTCGACGACGTTGCCGCGCATGATGAAATCCCGGAAGCCTTTGAGCACCCGGTCAGCCTAGGGCCACGGCCGCCTTTACGCACGATCCGCTCGGACGACTTGTGATCCTCACGGGAGGAGCGGCCTGCGGCCGCGCTAGCTGATCCTCACGGGAAGAGCGGCCTGCGGCCGCGCTAGATTTTTGGGCGTGCCCATGGACCAGCCTGGACCAGGTGAGCTGGCGGCCGTCCTGTTCGACATGGACGGCACGCTCGTGGACAGCGAGAAGGTGTGGGACGTCGGCCTGCTGGAGCTGGCCCAGCGCTACGGCGGCCGGCTGTCCGCGCGGGCGCGGGCCCGGATGGTCGGCAGCAGCATGGCCGAGTCCATGACGATCCTGCACGAGGACATCGGCCAGCCCTGGCGCGACCAGGCGGAGAGCCTGGTCTGGCTGGAGGACCGGATCAAGAACCTGTTCGGCGACGGGCTGATCTGGCGGCCCGGCGCGCTGGAGCTGCTGCGCGAGGTGACCGCGGCGGGGATACCGGCGGCGCTGGTGACGGCGACCCGGCGGCACCTGGTGGACGTGGCGCTGCGGACCATCGGGCGGGCGCACTTCGGCGCTGTGGTCTGCGGCGACGATCTGGACGAGACCAAGCCGCACCCGGAGCCGTACCGGACGGCCGCCCGGCTGCTGGGCGTGGACATCCGGGACTGCGTGGCGATCGAGGACTCGCCCACCGGGGTGGCCAGCGCACTGGGCGCGGGGGCGGCGGTACTCGCGGTGCCGTCCGAGGTGGACCTGTCCCACCTGGCCGGGGTGAGCCACGTGGACAGCCTGGTCGAGGTGGACGTCGCGTACCTGCGCCGGCTGGTACCGGCACGGTGAGGCGGGTACGGGCTCCCCGGTGCCCGTACCCGCGTCCCCCCGTACCCCCTACTCGTACGCGATCGCGCCGAGTACGTTGATGCGGGCCGCCCGGATGGCGGGCAGCACCGCTGCCAGCACACCCGCGACCGCGGCCAGTACCAGATAGGTGGTCATCTGGCCCCACGGCAGCGCCAGGCTGGTGAAGCCCTGGTCGTGCAGGGCGCGCACCACCGCGGCGCCCAGCCCGGTGCCGACGGCCAGGCCGAGCAGCGCCCCGAACACCGAGATGACGACCGCCTCGACGGTGACCATCCGCATGGCCTGGGCCCGGCGCAGCCCGATCGCCCGCAGCAGGCCCAACTCCCGGGTCCGCTCCAGCACCGACAGGGCCAGCGTGTTCACGATACCCAGCACGGCGATCAGGATGGCCAGCGCCAGCAGGATCTGGATCATGTTGAGCACCGAGTTGAACTGCTGGGTCTGCTGGTCGATGTAGCCGCTACGGTCGGTGACGTTGACCTCGGGGCTGTCCGACAGCAGCCGCGCCACCTGCGCCCTCACCGAGTTCTGCGCGGCCGGATCGGTGACCCGGATGAACCCGTTCGCCGGCTGCGGCACCCGGAAGTCGGCCGCCGCGTCACTGGCGAGAAGCCAGCCGTTGAGCACGTCGCTCTTGGCGAAGATGCCGACCACGGTCATGGTCTGCGGCCCGCCGCGGGACAGCTGGATGGTCACCGTGCTGCCCGCGTGCAGCCCGAACGACTTGGCCCGGTCGGCGTCCACGACCAGCTGGCCGTGGTGCAGCGGGCCGACGGTGCCCTCGCTGGCGTGCAGCGGGAACATGTCCGCCAGTGCCGGCAGGTCGGTGACCGCGCCGACGTCGGTGCGCTTGCCGTTGATCAGGGCCAGGTCCGCGTACAGGCCGGCCACGTCGCGTACCCCGGACAGCTGCTTGGCCCTGTCCAGCACCGCCGGGTCGAAGGTCGGCGGCAGCTGGCTGCTCTGCTGGCCGGAGATGATCAGGTCCGCCTTGACCTGGGTGTCGCCCAGGTGGTGCAGGCTGGCCGTGGCCGAAGCCAGGATCACGTTGACCCCGGTGATCAGGGCGAGGCCCACCATCAGCGCGGCCGCGGTGATCGCGGTGCGCCGCGGGTTGCGGCCGGAGTTGATCCGGCCCAGCTTGCCCGGCACCGACCAGGAGAACAGCGCGCCCACCACGGACACCACCGGCCGGGCCACCAGCGGGGTGAGCAGCGCGACCCCGATGAAGCTGACCAGCACGCCGGCCAGCACGAACCACACCGTGTTGCCGTGCGCCCGGCCGGTCAGGCCCCAGCCGAGCAGCGCCGCGCCGACCGCCGTGGTGATCGCGCCGGCCACGCTGACCTTGGTCAGCGGGCGGTCGGGTGTGGCCACCTCCTG
>DATEJJ010001115.1:0-4864 GCA_035278125.1 Rugosimonospora sp. | reverse complement strand
AGTTGGCCGGGCGGGCGACCATGGCCGACGGCGCTTACCGCGGCAACCCGGAAATCGTGATCCCGTACCGCAAGGCCGAGGGCGGCGGCAGCCTGCCGCAGTGGCAGGACGACCTCAACGCCGTGCACCGCCATGTCCGGGCCCGGGTCGAACACACGCTGGCCCGGATGAAGGAGTTCAAGATCCTGCGTGACTACCGCCGCGCCGCCAGCACATTGACGGACACCGCTTCAGGCATCGCCCACCTTTGCAACATCATCATCACGGGCTAACCAAGGCGGCCTTGCCGCCCAACGACTCACGGAGTTACGAGACATCCTTTAGGCTCGCCACGGTGCGTCGCATGTTGCCGACGGTCCAGGTGAACGTCCACCCGATCGGCGTCAAAGCCAGCAGGCCAGCGCCTTTTCGCGCAACTGCTCAGCTTGATCTTTAAGGTCTGTGACCGGTGGTTGGCTGGATTCTGCCGCCGTCGCGGCGTTTCGCCGTGACAGAGACGGCCGTCGTTGTGATTCTTCGAGTCTGCGAAAACGACGAAGAGCACAACGAGCGGCCGTTGGAGGTAAGTGTGCCATCCGGGCAGGATGAACGCGACCCGTTGGGTGTGGATGCTGCGGCGTGTCGGCGGCGGCTGGCCGGGTTCCGGTGGGAGTTGTACCGGTCGTTGACTCGGTGGGCGGAGGCGTTGTTCGACCTTGCGGACGTGGTGTTGTGCGCGCCGGGCCGGTGACCTCGTTGCCGGGGTTGTCGTTGGCGTTGGTGCACCGGCGTGGTCACGGTTCGACGTACGCGGTGTTGGCGGACGGGCGGCTGGACGTGCAGCGACTACGGCGGGTACTGGCCGACGTGCCGCTGCCCCGCGGGCGGGACGGGCAGATCCGGTTGGCGGTGGACGTGACACCATGGCCGCGTCCGGACGCGGAGTGTTCCCCGCAGCGGGCGCACGCGCACCGGCCCTGCCGCTGCGACGGGTGCGCCAGACGATCCCTGGGTGGCCGTACTCCATCGTCGCTGGGCTGGAATCCGGCCGCAGTTCGTGGACAGCAGTGGTGGACGCGGTACGGCTGGCCCCCGGGCAAGATGCCACCGAGGTCACCGCTGAGCAGATCCGGCAGGTGGCCGGCCGGCTGCGCGCGGCTGGTCAGTGGGTCGCGGGTGACCCGCCGGTGCTGGTGGTCCTGGACGCCGGTGACGACGTGGTCCGCCTGGCGTATCTGCTCGGCTGATCTGCCGGTGCGGCTGCTCGGACGCATCCGCGCCGACCGGGTGTTCTACGCTCCGGTCGGCGACTATGCCGGCACCGGGCGGCCCGGCCGGCACGGCGCGGCCATGAAGCTGGACGACCCGGGCACCTGGCCAACGCCGGCACAGACCGTTGCCAGCATGCACGAGCGGTACGGCGCCGTGGCGGTCACCGCCTGGGGCCACCATCATCCGCTGCTGCACCGCCGCGGCGGTTGGGCCGCCCACCCAGGCACGCTGCCACTGGTCGAGGGTGCGCTGATTCTGGTGCGCGTCGACCGGCTACCTGGCGACCGGACCCCGAAGCCGGTCTGGCTATGGCACTCCCACCCCGACGTGGCCGACCTGGACGTGCTGCGCCTGTTCCACGCGTTCCCGCGCCGATTTGATCTGGAGCACACGTTCCGGTTCCTCAAGCAGACCCTGGGCTGGACCCGGCCCCGACTGCGCCACCCGGACCAGGCCGACCGGTGGACCCGGCTGATCCCGGCCGCCTACACCCAACTGCGGCTGGCCCGCCCCCTCGCCGACGACCTGCGCCGCCCCTGAGAGAAACCCCTCGACACCGGCCGACTGACGCCCGGCCGGGTCCGCCGCGGGTTTCCCCGCATCCAACGGACAACCGCTCGGCCGGCCACCGCCCCGAAACCCTTACGCCCCGGCCCCGGCCGCCCCAGAGGCATCCCCAACAGCAGCCCAGCATCCCGCTATCCGGTCGGCAAACAGTCCACAATAGACACACCGAAGCCCACGAAGAAGACAAGACGCGTTACAAGCTCAGCGGTGAGGCGGTTGGCCTCCTCTCTTGCATTCGCCTTACATATGACTACGAATTGCGGAACCCCGCGACCACACCCAGATCCAGGTCACGCCACCGCCGGCGACCCTCACCTCGTCGTGCCACGCTGCCCGCGGGCCGCAGCGCCTCACCGCCGTGACGCGCTCCGACCAGGACGGACATACGCCACCACCATGTCGGTTCCGGGTCGCACTCCACCCGCTCCGCCACTATGCGTTGCACACCTAATAACACTCGCCGTAAGCTGGCTGACGCACGCCGTTCTCCTGGACTTGCGTTTCTTGTCTTCGCAAGCCTGAACCTAGACGGAGCACGGCGTGTACCCGTCATGACCTTGATCACCCGCCCACATGTCAGGGAAGCCCCTTTTCCCGGGCGGACTCACACCAGGTAGGCGCTCGTATGCTGCTCACCCGACGATATGCACGGACCTTTTCGGAGCGTGGGAAGGTCCGCCGGGCTTCATGTCGACCCAGTAGCCCCGCACAAATCCTTCAGCGGCGTACCGCGGCCCGCCGATGAGTGGCTTGTGACTCGTGATTCGGAGCCCGCCGGTGGGCTGGAGGAGTTGTACGCTAGCGTGCGCACCCGGGTGGTGCGGGTGTGCCCCTCTGGCAGCTCTAGCACCGTTGTGTGCAAGCAGCCCCTGGGGCCGAGTGCCGCCGTGCGGCTGGGTCATGAGCGGTCGATCCTGGAGCGTCTGGCGGGGGTGGCCGGCGTACCGCGACTGGTTCCGGAGCCGCCCGCCGGAATGCTCGCCTTTGTGGATGCGCCCACCCGGACGCTGGCCGCGCTGTCGGTGCCGTTGGCTGTGGCGCCGCTGCTGCGGCTGGCGCATGCGCTGGCCGGCGTGCTGGCGGCGGTACACCGGCACGGCGTGGTGCACCGGGACATCAGCCCGGCCAACATTCTGGTACCGGTGGTCGATGGGGAGCCGGATCCGGCCGGGCTGCCCACCTTGATCGACTTCGAGCTGTCCACCGCCTTCGCCGAGGACCGCTTCGCCACGCCCACCGAGCAGGGGCTGGCCGGTACCCTGCCGTACCTGGCGCCGGAGCAGACCGGGCGTACCGGCCGGCCGGTCGACCACCGCGCCGACCTGTACGGCCTGGGCGCCACCCTGTACGAGCTGGCCACCGGCGCGCCCCCGTTCGGCCGCGACTCCGACGCGCTGCGCCTGGTCCACGACCACCTGGCCCGGGTGCCGGTGGCCCCGGTCGAGGTACGGCCGGAGTTGCCCGTCGCGCTCTCGGACATCATTATGCGGCTGCTGCGCAAGGAGCCTGAGCAGCGGTACCAAAGCGGCGAGGGTCTTGCCTACGATCTGGCCCGGCTGAGCGACCAATGCGACCAGGGCGCGAGCACCGCGGCCGCCGAGTTCCGGTTGGGCGAGCGGGATTTCCCGCGTCGGCTCGCGTCGCCGGCCCGGCTGGTCGGCCGGGACACCGAGCTGGCCGGGCTGCGCCAGCTGTTGGCCAATGCGGTGGCCGGGCGCCGGGGCGTGGCGCTGGTGACCGGGGCGCCGGGCGTGGGCAAGACCGCGCTCATCGACGAGTTGCGGCCCCTGGTGGCCGCGTCCGGCGGGCGGTTCATCACCGGCAAGTTCGACCAGTACCGGCGGGACACCGGCGCGGACGCGGTGTGGCAGGCGTTCGGCGCGCTCGGCGCCCAGCTGCTGGCCGAGCCCGACGAGGAGGTGGCGCAGCTGCGCGCCCGGCTGCTGGAGCGGCTGGGCAGCAACGCCGGGCTGGCCGCCGCCACCCTGCCCGCGTTCGCGGCGCTGCTCGGCGTCGCGCCCGAGGAGTCCGCCGACGAGCCGGCCCGGGTGCTGGTCCGGGTCCGGCAGGTGAGCCTGGACCTGCTGCACACCATCGCCAGCGGGGACCGTCCGCTGGTCATCTTCATTGACGACCTGCAATGGGCCGGGGCGTCCGCGTTCGGCTTCCTGGACGCCGTGCTGGCCGAGCCGGACCTGTCCGGCGTGCTGCTGCTCGGCGCGTACCGGGAGGCCGAGGTGGACGAGGCGCACCCGCTGAGCGGCGTACTCGCCCGGCTGCGGCGTACCGACGGCGGGCGCGAGCTGCGCCTGGCCAACCTGCCGCCGGACGACCTGACCACCCTGCTGGCGGAGATGCTGCGCCTGCCTGGGCCCGATGCGGTACCGCTGGCCGAGGCGCTGGGCGCGCGGACCGGTGGCAACCCGTTCGACACGGTGGAGCTGGTCAACGCGCTGCGCCGGGAGGGCGAGCTGGTACCCGACGGTGACGGGTGGTCCTGGGACCCCGCGACGCTGCGCCGGTACGTGGGCCGTGGCGACGTGGTGGACCTGCTCGCCGCCCGGATCGAGGAGCTGCCACCGCCCGCCCGCGCGCTGCTGGAAGTGATGGCGTGCCTCGGTGGCGAGGTGGACCTGGAGCTGCTGCGTACCGCGTCCGGCCAGCCGCTCGCGCAGGTCGAGGCGGCCCTGCTGCCCGCCGTCGAGGACGGGCTTTTGGTCCTGGAGCGGGAGCGTGCGGCGGTGGTCCGGTTCCGGCACGACCGGGTGCAGCAGGCCGCGTACGGGCGGCTGGAGCAGCGGGCCCGCGCGGTACTGCGGCTGTCCCTGGCCCGGCGGCTCGCGACCGGGCCCGACTACGCGCTGGTCGCGGCGCAGCAGTACCTGCCCGCGCTGGACGAGCTGGACGACCCGCGGGAGCGGCGCGAGGTGGCCTGGCTGCTGCGCGGCGCCGCCACCGCCGCCCGGCTGGTGACCAACCACGCCGCCGCCGAGACGTTCCTGGCCGCCGCGATCCGGGTGCTCGACCCGTCCGACGGGACCTACCG
>DATEJJ010001114.1:0-3383 GCA_035278125.1 Rugosimonospora sp. | reverse complement strand
GGACGCTCGCCGTGCGCCGGCCGCCGTGCGACGGCCACTGTCCCTCATGTCCGCCTCCCCCCGTCGATCTTCGCCACGCCGGGCCGGTCGTTCCACTGACGATTCCACGTGGAATGATCACTGGTTACGTCAGTGGAGACGCCACGCGCGATCATAGGCACACCAGGAGTAACAGTGTCAACGCCTATACACAGAGCGATCGGCTGTGTAAACCTAAGCTCCAGGCAGGGAACGAGGGGGGCCGGGCGATGAGCGACGGTTCTGACCAGGCCGGTCCCACGAGCCTGGCCGCACGCTTGGAGAAGCTGTTCGCCTCGGTCCGCAAGGCCGACGGCAGCGAGTACAGCCAGCGCGAGGTCGCCGAGGGCGTGACGGCTGGCGGCGAGCCGATATCGCACAGCTACGTCGGCCAGTTGCGCAAGGGCGAGAAGGACAACCCCACCCTGCGTCACCTGCGGGCACTGGCGAAGTTCTTCGGCGTGCCCGTCGAATACTTCACCAACGACGATGTCGCCGCCCAGGTCGAGACCGAGCTGGACAAGCTGCGGGCGTTGCAGGACCTACGCATCCGCACCGCGGCGCTGCGCGCGACGGTGCTGCCCGAGGCCGAGCGCAGCTGGGCCGAGGTTGGCAGAATCATCGAGGTCATTCGCGGCCTTGAAGCCGAGGGCGGCCAGGCCGGTGATTCTGCAGCGGACAGAAGGGGCCACAGCCCATGACCACACCACCCCGCCGACCGGACCGCCCGTCATGACCGGCCCGGTCGCCGTCTTCACGTTGGCCCTGCTGTGGGGCGTCGTCGCGTACCGCACCTGGACGTTGCGGCGCCCAGGTCGCCGGCCTGAGTCGTGGGCGATCTGGGCCGGGATAGTGGCGCTGGCCGGGGCGGCCACCCTGTTCCAGCCGACCGACTACCACGTGGTCGACACCGCGCTGGGAGTGCCCAACTTCGCCGAAATCGCCGGTCATGCGTTGATCCTGGTGTCCGCGTGGCAGGCTGTATCGCTCCTGACGTTCCTGATCTACCCGCACCCGGCGGCCCGCCGCCGGGTGTTGGCGTGGGGTCTGCTGGTCGCCGTCACGGTCGGGCTGATGGCCGTCTTCTTCACCCTCGCCCCGGTGGACCGGGATGTGCCGCAGGAGTTCACCAAGGTCTACGCCGACGCGCCGTGGATCGTGCCGTACTGGTCGGTGTTCCTGGTCAGCGTCGACGTGATGCTGATCGACATGGTCCGGCTGGTGCTGCGCTACGCCAAGCGCACCATCCGCGAGCACCTGCGCTTCGGCCTGCAGTTGGTGGCGCTGGGCGGCATCCTCGGCGTCCTGTACTGGTGCCAGTGGGTGACCTACCTGGTGCTGCGGCACAACGGGGTGCAGCCACCGGCCGCGCTGCACGCCTTCGGCACCGTCTGCGAGATGGGCGGGCTGATCCTGGTGGTGATCGGATCCATGTATCCGGCCATCGGCCCCCGGACCAGGCTGCGCACCCCGACCGGCTGGTGGGCCGACGTGCGCCGGTACCGGCAGTTGTACCCGTTGTGGCACGCCTTGACCTCCGCCACACCGGAGATCGTCCTGGCCCGGCCCCCGCGGTGGGTGGTAGATGCCCGCTTCTGGCTCAACCGGCGGGTCATCGAGATCGAGGATGGGCTGCTGCAGCTGGACCGCCAGCGCCGCACCGGCGGCGCGGCCGGCACGGCCGAGGAGCGTGACCCGGCCGCCGAGGCCCGCGCCATCCGGGAGGCCCTGCGCAGCCGTCCGCGTGGCACGGCACGAGTTTCACCGCCCCCGCAACCGGCCACAGTGGACGATGACCACGCAGCTCGACTGGCGTGGCAACTGGATGTCGCCCGGGCCTTCGCCCGGCTGCCCGCCACCCCGGAGCCGGCTGAGGACCAGCCGGTAACCCAGCACCGCGGCTAGCGGCTATGGTCGATGCCGGAGCCCCGTGGCTGGTGGCGCTGTGCTGCAGACCATCGGCCGACCCCGGCGGGGGTACGGGCTCGCCCGAGCAACCGCATACGGGGGATTTGAGCATGGCAGCGACCACGAGGCGGGCAGCGCGCGCCAAGCTGCGCGCTCTCGGCGTGACGATACCGGTACCGTTTTCGATCGAGGCGCTGTGCGCCCAGGTCAGCGAGCTGCGCGGCCGGCCGGTCCGGCTGTTCGAGCTGGACTTCACCACCGACATCGGCTGCGGTCGGTGGATCGCCACCGACGAGGTCGACTACATCTGCGTCGACCAGCACGCGTCGGCGCCGCTGCGCGAGCACATCGGGCTGCACGAGATCGCCCACATCCTGTGCGGACACCGCGGCATCCTCGGCCCCATCCTCAACGAGTTCAAGTTCCTCGACCCGGAGATGGTCCGCCGCGTGCTGGGCCGCACCGTCTACGACGAGGAGGAGGAACGCGAGGCCGAACTACTCGCCTCGGAAGTGGGTTGTCGCATCGAACGCGACGACAGCCCCGACGACGCGGCCACCCGGGAGGTTCTCGACGGGCTGACCGCGGTGATGTCCGGCAAGCACCTGCCGCAGCAACGCCGGCCACGGGCTGACCAGTGACGATCGACGGGAACGGGGCCGGCGTGACCGACACGACGACACCGACGACCCGCGTCAGCCGCCGGGTCGCGCACGTCGTGACCGAGGCGCTGTCCCCGGCGGTGCTGGTGGCCGGCATCTCGATCGCGGTGGCCTGGCACAGCCGATCGTTGGTGTGGGGGGTGGTCACGGCGGTGTTCGCCAGCGCCATTCCGCTCAGCTACATCCTGCGGGGGGTACGCCGCGGCCACTACGACGATCACCATGTGCGTACCCGGGAGCGCCGCCCGGCGGTGCTGCTGTTCGCCGCGGCGTCGGTGGTCGCCGGGCTGGTGTTGATGGTGGTGCTGCACGCGCCGCGCGACCTGGTGGCCCTGGTCGTGGCGATGCTGGCCGGGCTGGCCCTGACCCTGGCGGTGACGCACTGGTGGAAGGTCAGCTTCCACACGGCGGTGTCGGCCGGTACCGCGACCACTCTGGCGTTGGTGTTCGGGCCATGGCTGCTGCTGTCCTGGGCCGCGGTGGCCGTGGTGGCCTGGTCGCGGGTGCGGCTGGGCGACCACAGCGTGGCCCAGACCGTGGTCGGTGCGGCACTTGGCGCCCTGGCCGCCGGCGTGGTCTTCCCGCTGGTCCGTTAACCGGCGGGCACACGGGGATCGAACAGGCGCAGGAGAAGTCGATGGTCGCCGAACCGCAGACCGACAGCCAGCCGGCCGCGCCGGACCCGGCCGGAACCGCCTGGTGGTTGCTGCCGGCGGGGGTGGCGCTGACCCCGCTGCTGCGCGCGGCGGTGGCGGCGCACGCCGTGCCGGTCGGGCAGCCGTGGCGTCGCACCTG
>DATEJJ010001113.1:0-6924 GCA_035278125.1 Rugosimonospora sp. | reverse complement strand
ACCAGCAGGAACGGCTGCCCCCCGACGGTGACCTTGTCCGCGAAATCCTTCAACGAAATCGTCACCGAACCCGAGGTGCGGGTGGTTTTCATCGCGGGCAGGTACCCGCCGTCTTCGACCCACTGCACCGACTGGGCCGGCGGGTTGCCGCCGAAGGTGTAGGCGCTGAAGCTGTACATGCCCCCGCAGATGGTGGTGCCCCCGGTGGTGTACGTGCTGTTGACCCCGCGGGCGAAGAACGACCCGGACAGGTAGGAGAACACCGGCCAGAAGTTCCCGTCCCACCCGATCGCCGTCGTATCGAAGAACCCCTGTCCCAACGGATCATTCGGCGTCACGAAATTCGTCCCGTAGCTACGCGGCAACCCCGAATTCTTGCAACCATTCGGCGCCAGATTGGGCAACCCCTGGAAGGTGCCGGCGCCCGGCGTGGGTGACGGCGAGGCGGGGGCGGGCGAGCTGCTGGTGGTGGACGGGCCCGGCGAGGCGCTACCGGTACACGTGACGCCGTTGAGGGTGAAGCTTGCCGGCACCGGGTTCGCGGCGTTGTTCCACGTGCCGTTGAAGCCGAAGCTGGCGCTGGCGTTGGTGGCCAGGCTCCCGTTCCAGCTCGCGTTCGCCACCGTGACCTGCGCGCCGGACTGCGCGACGGTGCCGTTCCAGAGCTGGCTCACCGTCTGGCCGGCCGTGAACGACCAGGACAGCTGCCAGCTCGCGACCGGGTCGCCCAGGTTCGTCACGCTGACGCTCGCGCCGAACCCGCCCGCCCACTGGGAGGTGACGGAGTAGCTGACCGCGCAGCCGGCCGCGGCGGCCTGGGCGCCGGTCACGGCGTACAGGCCCGCGGCGGCCACCAGGCCGACGGTACCGGTGATGGCGGCGACGAGGCGGATACGTCGAGGGTGCATGCGATACTCCATCGGTCAGCCGCTGACTACGCAGGCGTTCGCCCGGTTGGACCAGAGCGACACGATCGGGAACGAGCCGGTGCTCAGCGTCAGGTTGCCGGCCGGGCCGCACAGGTCGGCGATCTCGGCGGTGTGGTCGGCGGTGGTCCAGCCCGCGTTCACGTCGGTCAGCGTCTCCGCGTACTCGTGCGACAGCACCACCGTGCTCTGCCACCCGTACGCGGCGTTGATGACGTTGTACCCGTCGGCGGTGGTGGTGTGCCACGAGTACCCGCCGCCGGCCGAGGTGCCGTTGGGCGAGAAGATGACGAACATCGAGCGGGCCAGCGCACCCGTCACTCCGAAGTGGACAGCCGCGGACCTCGCCTCGGTGATCAGGTCGTCACCGGGTGCCGAGGGCGCCGGCTTGGAGGTGTCGACCCAGGTACCGCCGAACACGCTGCCTCCGGCCGGGTACGGGATGTGCGTTGCCGAGCCGGGGCAGGTGACCGTGCCGGCCGGTACCCCGTTGCAGTACTGGGTGACGATGCGCGACCAGGTCTCCCCGTTGGTACCCAGCCCCCGGAAGAAGCCTTCCGCCTGGGACTGGATCGACCCGCCGCCACTGCCCCACTGGGAGCCGTAGAACACCAGATACACCACCGGGCTCTGCGTGAACGTGCCGTGGCTGCCGCCGTTGTACTGCAGGAAGGTGCCGGACGGCGTCACCGGTGGCGTGGGCGAGGACGCCGGCGGTGAGCCAGGAGCTGAACCGCCGCACGCGGTGCCGTTGACCGCGAAGTCGGTCGGTACCGGATTGCCGCCGTTGTTCCACGAGCCGTTGAAGCCGAACGACACCGTGCCGTTGGTACCGACGCTGCCGTTGTACGACGCGTTGGTGGCGGTGACCCGCGACCCGCTCTGCGTGACGGTCGCGTTCCACGCCTGGGTGACGGCCTGCCCCGCCGCGTACGTCCACGTGAGCGTCCAGCCGCTCACCGGGTCGCCGAGGTTGGTGACGGCCACGCTGGCGGTGAACCCGCCGGCCCACTGCGATCCGACGGTGTAGCTGACCCGGCAGCCGGCGGTTGCCGCGTGCGCGGTCACCACGGTTGCCGCGATGGCACCGGAGACCAGGGCCGCGGTACCGGCGCCGATGAGTGCTGCCTTGAGGCGTGGAGTGGACACGGTATCCCCCAGTCGTACGGGCACGTTCGGGTGGTGATCGAGGATCGTAGGTCCACTACATCCCGTCGGCAATCGACCGCCATGACTCCGTACCGGATCGCGGAGGCGCGGCACGCGCGCTGGGCAGCACGGAAAACCTTTGTCAGTGGCCCGAACCTGGCTGTAAGTTCCGCCCGCAGCCCACAGTAACGGTGCGTGAGAAACCGATTGCCTAGACGGATACATCGACGTTCCTTGACGCCCCGGGAGGGATGCGCCATGCTGCCGGAGTTCGGTCATCGATGTTAGCGTTCACATCCATGAGGGGGCAGCCATGTCGATTCCCCGTCTCCCGTTCCGGCGCCGCGCCCGGGTACCGGCCGCGGCGTGCGCGCTGCTCGCCGCTCTGGCGGTGGCCGGGTGGGCCGCCACCGGCCAGGCGCGCCCGGCGTTCGCGGTCGCGCCGATACCGGCACCCCCGATGGGTTGGGCGTCCTGGAACAGCTTTGCCGCGCAGATCAACGCCAACGTCATCAAGGCACAGACCGACGCGCTCGTCTCGTCCGGCATGAAGGACGCCGGCTACCAGTACGTCAACATCGACGAAGGCTGGTGGCAGGGTACCCGCGACGGGTCCGGGAACATCACCGTGAACACCGGCGACTGGCCCGGCGGCATGGCCGCGATCGCCGCGTACATCCACAGCAAGGGCCTGAAGGCGGGAATCTACACCGACGCCGGGCGCGACGGCTGCGGCTACTACTTCCCCACCGGCCGCCCGGCCGCACCGGGCAGCGGCAGTGAGGGCCACTACGACCAGGACTTCCTGCAGTTCTCCCGGTGGGGCTTCGACTATGTGAAGGTCGACTGGTGCGGCGGCAACGCCGAAGGGCTCGACCCGCGCGGCACGTACCAGTCGATCAGCGACGCGATCAACCGGGCCACCGCGCAGACCGGCCGGCCGATGGTGTTCTCCGTGTGCGACTGGGGCAACGGCAACCCGTGGGACTGGGCGCCGGCCATGTCCAACCTCTGGCGCACCAGCCAGGACATCATCTACTTCGGCGAGAGCCCGTCGATGAGCCGGGTGCTGACCAACTTCGACGCCGCGCAGCACGCGGGCGCGCAGAGCGCCGGGCACTACAACGACCCCGACATGCTCATCGTCGGCATGCCCGGCTTCAGCGCCGCGCAGAACCGCACCCACCTGAGTATGTGGGCGATCTCCGGCGCTCCCCTGCTGGCCGGCAACCGGCTCGACCAGATGAGCAGCGACACGCGGGCGGTGCTGACCGACCGGGAGGTGCTCGCCGTCGACCAGGACCCGCTCGGCCGGCAGGGCACCAAGGTCGCCGAGGACCGTACCGGCCTCCAGGTGTACAGCAAGGTGCTGACCGGTACGGGCCGGCGCGCGGTGCTCCTGCTCAACCGCACCGGTGCGGCGGCCGCCATCACCGCCCGCTGGTCCAGCCTGGGCCTGACCGGTACGGCGGCGGTGCGCAACCTGTGGACCGCCACCGACCTCGGCACCTTCACCACCAGCTACACCACCAGCGTGCCCGCTGGCCAGGCCGTCCTGCTGACCGTCACGCAGCGGTGAGACCGCGGCGGTATCGGCATCAATTGCCCTGAATGGGGTTGAATCAAATAACTATTCGTGGAGCCCGGCACTCATCTCGGTGACAATGCCGGGCTCCGGTTCGGCGCATGCGATGAGTACCGGGACGGATACACACTCGTTAATTTCGCGTTACACACCCCGGACACACCCCATCGAGAAGTGGAGACTTCCCGTGCGACGACACATCCTCCTGGGCGCCGCGGTGGTCGCGGCCCTCATCGCCGCATTGCCACCCGCCGCGTACGCCGACGCCACCCCGGTGCTCACCTCCGGGAGCCCGGCCGGTACGGCCGTCGCCGACGGCGACATCCTGAGTGCCTCGCTGGCCAGCGGTACGCACGCCACGTTCTACTCCAGCGCCACCGGAACCAGCGGCGTCACCTGCACCAGCTCCTCGTTCACGGCGACGGTGACGGACAACCCGGCCGCCCCGGGTGTCGCCACCGAGTCGCTGACCGCCCAGACCTTCGCCAACTGCAGCAGCAACGTGTTCGGCACCACGTCCATCAAGAGCGTGACCGTCAACGGCCTGCCGTTCACCGCGACGGTGGACGACAGCGCCGGCGCGCTGACCGTCACCGGCAGCCCGGTGCAGACCACCGTCGTCGTCGGTACCATCCTCGGCACAGTGACGTGCGTCTACGAGGCGGTCAACGACACCGTGACCGGTACCGCGGCGACCGACGGCACGTCCAGCGTCACCTTCGCCAACCAGCAGTTCGTGAAGACCAGCGGCAGCGTGCTCTGCTTCAACAACGCCTTCTTCTCCGCGACCTACTCGCCCGTCACGGACACCAGCCAGGACGGCAGCCCCACGGTGTACGTCAACTGATTCCCCCAGGAAACGCGAGGGCCGGGTCGTCCGCGACCCGGCCCTCGCCGTGTCCACACGGCACAGCCGCTGCAACGGATCCGGCAAACGCCACCCATACATTGACGATTGTCTCCGATCTGGGTACGGTCTCGTTCCTAAGGAAAACGCTTTCCTCACACACCCCACGAAGTGGAGAGCAGAGTGGAATCGAGATCCCGGAACTCGATCAGGCGGCTCGCGGTGATCGGTGCGGCCCTGGCCGCACTCGCCACGGTCGTCACCGTCACCCGTGCCGCGTCCGCGGCCACGGTACCGTCCTGGCCGACCAAGACGGGCGACGTCACGGTGACGAGCACCATCAACGTGAGCGGCACCCTGGACGGCGGCCTCAAGCGCTACTGCTGCGTCGGCGACGGCAGCCAGAGCGAGAGCCAGCCGGCCATGTTCGACCTGGCCGACGGCGCCACGCTGAAGAACGTCATCCTCGGCTCCCCGGCCGGCGACGGCGTGCACTGCGAGGGCCGCTGCACCATCCAGAACGTGTGGTGGGAGGACGTCGGCGAGGACGCCGCCACCTTCAAGGGGACCAACGGCGACTCGTTCGTCATCGGTGGCGGCGCCAAGTCGGCCAGCGACAAGGTGTTCCAGCACAACGGCTCGGGCACCGTCCACATCTCCGGCTTCTACGCCAAGACGATCGGCAAGCTGTACCGGGCCTGTGGCAACTGTTCCAGCTCGTTCCAGCGCCACGTGACCATCGACAACATCATCCTGGACGGCGCCAAGTACGTGGTCGGCATCAACACGAACTGGGGTGACACGGCGGTACTGCGCCACGTCACGCTCATCAACGGCAAGAGCACCCATGTCTGCGCGGAGTACCAGGGGGTGGCGAAGGGCAGCGAACCCAAGTACCTGAAGGACGGCGTCAACGACGCCAACTGCCAGTTCACCTCCGGCGACATCACTTACCAGTAACCTGCGGCGGCTGCTGCGCCGGGGTGAGCCGTACCCGGCGCAGCAACTGCGCGTTGAGCGCCACCACGATGGTGGAGGCGGACATGAGCACCGCGCCGACCGCCGGGCTGAGGCTGACCCCGGCGAAGGCGAGCACGCCGGCCGCGAGCGGGATCGCCACGATGTTGTACCCGGCGGCCCAGGCCAGGTTCTGCACCATCTTGCGGTACGAGGCGCGGGACAGCCGGATCACGCCGAGCACGCCCCGCGGATCGGAGGAGGCGAGTACCACCCCGGCCGACTCGATGGCCACGTCGGTACCCGCGCCGATCGCGATACCCACGTCCGCCCGGGCCAGGGCCGGCGCGTCGTTGACCCCGTCGCCGACCATCGCCACCCGCAGCCCGCGCTCCTGCAGGGCGGCCACCGCCCGGTCCTTGTCCGCCGGCAGCACCTCGGCGTACACCTCGTCCACGCCCGGGACGAAGCCCAGCTCGGCGGCGACCGCCTCGGCCACCGGCCGCGCGTCCCCGGTGATCATCACGAGCTTCCGCACCCCCGCCTGGCGCAGCTCGGCGATGGCCTCCCGGGCCTGCGGCCGCACCCGGTCCGCCAGCGCGAACGCGGCCAGCACCTGCGCGCCGTCGCCGTCGAGACGCAGCAGGTGCAGCACCGCCGCACCCCGGGCGGACCAGCCCTCTGTCTCCGCCTTCAGCCCGGCGGGTACCTCCGCGTCCAGCTCGCGCAGCAGCGCGGGCCCGCCCACGGCGTACCGGATGTCATTGATGGTGGCCTGCACGCCGCGACCGGTCAGTGACCGGAAGCCGGTGGCCGGCGCGGGCGTGCCCGCCGCCGCCACGATGGCCCGGGCGAGCGGGTGTTCGCTGTCGGCCTCCACACCGGCGGCCAGCCGCAGCGCCTCGGCCCGATCCACACCGTCTACAGGGTAACGGTGCGGGTGCTCGCCTACGCCAAAACCCGGCTCCGGCTGTGCTCCCGCGGCAAGACTGTGCGGGTGCTCGCCTACGCCAAAACCCGGCTCCGGCTGTGCTCCCGCGGTGGCCACCGCGGACAGCGCGGGCGCGCCCTCGGTCAGGGTGCCGGTCTTGTCGAACAGCACCGCGTCGACGCCGCGCATCCGCTCCAGCGCCAGCCGGTCGCGGACCAGGATGCCGGCGCGCGCGGACAGCGCGGTGGACAGCGCGACCACCAGCGGGATCGCCAGGCCCAGCGCGTGCGGGCAGGCGATGACCAGGACCGTGACGGTTCGCGTCACCGACTGGCCCAGGTCGCCCAGCGCCCACCACACCACGAACGTGACCGCGCCGGCGGTGGTGGCGATGTAGAACAGCCACGCGGCGAACCGGTCCGCGAGCACCTGCGCCCGCCCCTGCGACGCCTGCGCCTGCGCGACCAGCCGCTGGATGCCGGCCAGCGCGGTGTCCTCCCCCACCGCCTCCACCCGCACCCGCAGCGCG
>DATEJJ010001112.1:0-2385 GCA_035278125.1 Rugosimonospora sp. | reverse complement strand
TGGGCGGTGGCGGCCCGGCCGGGCTGCCCGACGGCGTGGTGCTCGCGTCGATGAGCGCGATGCAGGCCGGCGAGCCGGTGGCCGCGGTGATCGGGTACAAGGCCGGCCATGGCGGCACCGACCTCTACATGAGCTGCGTGTACGTAGAGCCGAACAGCACCGGCGACATATGGAACCTGCAGCTGGTGTTCTTCTACCGCAACGCCCCCCAGGAGCTGGGCCCGACCTGGCAGGCCCGCCCGGGCGAGTACCAGCGGGTCCAGGCGCACAGCACCCATTCGCCGAAGGACATCACCGAGATCCAGGTGCAGCGCGCCGGCGGCTTCCCGCTGCTGTCCTACAAGGCCACCTGAGCGAGGTCGGCCGAGGCGGGCGCCTCGGTACGGGAGGCCCGGGCGCGGCGCCGGGCGTGCCGCAGCGCGTCCCAGGTGAACACGACCAGCGCCAGCCAGACCAGGCCGAAGCCGAGCAGCCGCGCGACCGGCATCGGCTCGTGGTACAGCACCACGCCGCAGAGCAGCTGGAGCGTGGGCGTGACGTACTGGAGCACGCCGATGCTGGTCAGCGGGATCCGGTTGGCCGCGCCGGCGAACAGCAGCAGCGGGATCGCCGTCAGCACGCCCGAGACGGCCAGCAGCAGGGCGTGCCCGGTGGACAGCGTGGTGAAGGTGGAGTGCCCGTGCGCGGTGAGCCAGGCGAGGTACCCGAGCGCCGGGAACGCGAGCACCGTTGACTCCACGAACAGCCCGTCCGCCGGCGGTACCCCGAGCCGCTTCTTGATCAGCCCGTACGAGCCGAACGTGACGGCCAGGGTCAGCGCGATCCACGGCAACCGTCCATAGTCGACGGTCAGTACCGCGACCGCGACCGCGCCGATACCCAGCGCCACCCACTGCACCGCGCGCAGCCGCTCGCCGAAGACGAGCAGCCCGAACAGCACCGACACCAGCGGGTTGATGAAGTACCCCAGCGACGTCTCCACCACCCGGGAGGAGTTGACGCCGTAGATGTACACGCCCCAGTTGACCGCGATCAGCAGTGCGGCCAGCGAGATGCCGCCGAGCAGGGCCGGCCGGCGGACCAGCGCGCGGACCGACCGCCAGCGGCGCGCCACGGTGAGCAGCAGGCCCACGAACGCGGCCGACCAGATCACCCGGTGGGCCAGGATCTCCACCGGGGTGGCCGGCCGCAGGGCCTTGAAGTAGATGGGGAAGAAACCCCAGCACAGGTACGCGCCGAGGGCATAGGCGTAGCCGCGCCGCAGCTGGTCCATGCGTCCACGGTAAGGGGTCGCGACGGGCTGGACCCCTTGCCGGTGACGAGCCTCACCAGCCGGTTCAGCCCTTCTTCGGCTCCGGGATGATCACGCCCAACAGCCAGCTCACCACGCCCACGATCAGCGCGCCGAGGATCGAGGACCAGACCCCGTGCACCTCGAACGGCAACCCGAGGTGCGTTGCGATCTTGCCGGTCAGCCAGAACAGGAACCCGTTCACCACGAGGGCCAGCAGCCCCAGCGTCAACACGTAGACGCCGCAGCCGATGCCGTGCGCGATCGGCTTGAGCACCGCGTTGACCAAGCCGAAGATCAGGGCGACCGCGAGCAGCGTGCCGATCTTCTTGATTGTCGAGTCCGTGTGGATGGTGACACCGGTGACCACCAGCGTGGTGACCCACAGGGCAACGGCACTGATCAGGAGCCGTATGACGAAGCGCATGCGCGCGATCTTCCCACGCCCGGTGCTGGCCCGACTACCCCGACACCACGGTCTCGGGCACGGGCCGCTCCGGCGCGCCGATCACCTGCGTCTCGATCGGCGTGGCGGACAGCCGCAGCCAGCGGACCACGCCCCGGCTCACCACGCCGACCATGTCCGCCCGGATCATCGTCAGCCAGTCCTGGCTGCCGCCCAGGTGCAGCGCCCGCCCGGCCAGCGCCGCCTCCGCCGCCGACAGCGGCTGCAGGATCACCAGGTCCGCGCGGGCGAGCGCGTCGAGGTCGGTCGCGGCCACCCCATCCCGGACGACCAGGGTGGTACGCCAGGCAGCCGGTTCCGCCGTCGCGTCCGGGTCGCCGGTGTCCAGCACGACCAGCTGCGGTACCAGCGGGGAGGCGGGTGCCAGGGCCACGGGCTGCCCGGCGGGTACCAGCCGTACCGTGTCGCCCGGCAGGCTCACGCCGCGCAGGAGCGCCTCCCACACCTCCGGCCGGCTGCTCTGCACCACGAGCTGGGTACCGAGGGCCAGCGCCCGTACCGCGAGCAGCGCACCGGCCCGTACCCCGCCGGCGAGTACCGCGCGTACCGGCTCCGGCCCGGCCAGCCGTACCGCCACCGGCTCGCCGTGCCGGTCCCGCCCGAGCACCAGCCCGGCACGCGGGACGCG
>DATEJJ010001111.1:0-2837 GCA_035278125.1 Rugosimonospora sp. | reverse complement strand
CATACCCTCCAAGATCGACTGAAGCGCCGCCGCGGTCACACCGAAGACACTCGCACATCCTAAACAGTTTGTCCAGTCACTGGGCCGAAACAAGCCGCAGGTCAAGCGCCCTGCGGCTCAAACTACTTCCGGAGGTCTGAGACTCATCCCAGGGCAACAACTGGACCCGGTTTCGGAATGTCGCCGATACGCTTTCGACGTTTCATCAGTGGTTCACTCACGTTCGCCTTCTCGGCTCACACCTGACACCATCAAGGGCGCCTTTTCCGCAACGCTCACCACCCCGGCTCATTCACCGACGCAGCTTGCGGTGGTTTACGACCTCCCCCTGCGCGGACGGTCGCGGAGGGCCCACCTCCATCACCAGTGCAGCACCGCATCCAAACGCTCCGTCTTCTACACCGGAACCCCCTTCAGCGTTCTTGGCACACAATCGTCGCAGTACCGGGAGCGCTATTCAAAACCTCTATCCGCGTACTCGGTAGATCTCCAGGGCGGTGACGGTGTGTAGCAGGTCGGGAAACTCGGACAGCCGTCCGCGCCAGCCGGTGTCGAGGATCCGCCACCGGGTCAGGTGCGCGATGGCTCGTTCGACGGCGGACCGCACGCTTGCTGTGGGCGCGGTTGCACGCTTTGAGCACGTCACTGAGCGGCTCGCCGAGCGGTGGTCTTGGTGCCGGTACGCCAGGTGTCGGCGCTCACGGAATTCCCCAGTTAGAGGGGTTTGACGCTCACGGAATTCCCCACCCGCTCACGTAATTCCCCACGGGGAAGGTGAGCGCGTCGGTGGGGGTGTGGTCCTCGCGATCATGCAGAGTGCTGCCTCGTCTGGACGGCGAGGGAGCCGATGGCGAGGAGAAGTTTCACTGTGGTCGACGTGACCGAGATCTTGATCCATTGGTATGCGGGCCGGTCGTTGAGCGAGGTGTCCGACAGCCTGAATGTGGACCGGAAGACCATTCGTAAGTACATCGCGCCGGCGGTGGCCGCTGGTATGGCGCCGGGCGGTGCGGCGTTGTCGGCCGCGGCGTGGGCGGCGTTGGTGACGGGTTGGTTTCCCCATCTGACCGATACCACGTTGCGGCAGACGACGTGGCCGGAGATCGCCGCGCATCACGAGTACATCACCGCGCAGCTGCGGGCCGGGGTGCGGCAGGCAACGATCCATCAACGGCTACGCGACGAGCGCGGCTTGCTGGCGAGTGTGGCGTCGTTGAAGCGGTACGTCGCGGCGAACCTGGCCGAGGACGTGCGCCGCGACCAGGTGGTGGTGCTGCGTGAGGCGGTGGACCCGGGCAGTGAGGCGCAGGTCGATTACGGCCGGTTGGGGATGTGGACCGACCCGGCCACTGGCCGGCGGCGCACGGTGTGGGCGTTCGCGATGGTGTTGGCCTGCTCGCGGCACATGTTCGTGCGGCCGGTGCTGTGCATGGACCAGGCCGCGTGGACGGCCGCGCATGTGGAGGCGTTCGCGTTCTTCGGTGGTGTGCCGGCCCGGATCGTGCCGGACAACCTACGCACCGGGGTCGACAAGCCGGACCTGTATGACCCGAAACTCAACCGCTCGTACGCGGAGTTGGCCGCGCATTACGGGGTGCTGGTGGATCCGGCACGATCACGGAAACCTCGGGATAAGGCCAGGATCGAAAGGCCCATGCCCTATATCCGAGACAGCCTCTGGCGGGGCCGGGAGTTCACCTCCCTGGCCCAGATGCGCGCGGAGGCGCTGCGCTGGTGCATCGAGGTGGCCGGGCGCCGCTCGTGCCGTCCGCTGGACGGGGCGGCGCCCGCCTCGGTGTTCGCCGCGGTCGAAGCCGAAGCCCTGCAACCGTTGCCGGCCAAGCCGTTCGTCCTCGCTACGTGGTCGCGGGCCCTGGTCGGTCCGGACATCCACGCCCGAGTCGGTAAGACGATCTACTCGGTGCCGTGGCGACTGATCGGGCAGCAGTTGGACGCGCGGGAGACCACGACCACGGTGCAGCTGTTCCACAAGGGACAGTTGGTTGCCACGCATGGACGTAAGCCGAAGGGCAAGCAGACCGACTTCGGCCACTACCCGCCGGAGAAGATCGCGTTCCGGATGCGGACCCCGACCTGGTGCCGCACCCAGGCCGCCGAGATCGGCCCCGCCACCAGCGCGGTGATCGCCGGCATGTTAGAGGTCAACGCCCTGTTCCGGCTACGCGCCGCCCAGGGCGTGCTCGGCTTGGCTGCCAAGCACGGCGGCGCCCGGCTGGACGCGGCCTGCGCCAAGGCGATCGCCGCCGGAGACCCGTCCTACCGGACCGTCAAGGGCATCCTGCTGGCCGGCACCGAGACCGAACCAACCCCACCAGGTGCCGGCGACGGGGGCGCCGCGGCGCACCTGCACGGACCTTCGCGGCTGTTCGCGGCCGTCATCCCCCTGCCCAGCACGAACCCCACGCGCACGACGGACCCCGCCACCACGAGCGACCTCGACACCGGCCACGGCCACCACGAGCGCCCACAGAGCCAGGACGGGCCCGGCGGGCAGGGCGTGGCCTGATGCCCACCACACCGGCGAGCGGCCCGGCGCCGGCCTACCCGATCCCGCGCCCACCCGCCGACACCGACCACCGGTTCAGCCTCGGCCTGGTCCTCGACGTCGCCGCCGTGCTGACCGACCACGGTTACCCACCCATCACCACCGGCACCGACCTGCTGCGCCTGCAGCAGTCCCTGTTCACCACCATCTACCAACCCAAGGACGCATCGTGACCATCATCGACACCGCCCTGCACGAACACCTCCGCGCGCTCAAGCTGTCCGGCATGCGCGAAACCCTGGACGCCCGACTGAGCCAGGCTCGCGCCGGG
>DATEJJ010001110.1:0-2674 GCA_035278125.1 Rugosimonospora sp. | reverse complement strand
CCTGCATGTCCTGCGGGTAGCGCACCGCGCCGGCCAGCTCCGGCGTCAGGTACGGCTCGGCGCGCCGGGCCTGCTCCGGGGTGAGCGCCTCGCTCGCCACGCCGACCGCGCGCTGGGCGGCGGCCAGGTCGAGCAGGGCGGTCTGTTCGGCGGCGGACATCGCCACCACGATGCCACCCTTCGGCTCGGGAGCGGCCTCGGGCAGCTCGCGGCCCAGCCGCGCCCACAGCTCGCGGGAGAGCAGGGCCAGGTCCAGTTCGGGCCCGGGCAGCTTGTCCGAGACCAGGATGTTGCCCTCGCCGGCCCCGGTGGTACCGCTGGCGATGGCGCCCCGTTCCAGCACCGTGACCGGCACCCCGGCCCCGGCGAGCTGGTCCGCGCAGGCCGCGCCGACGATCCCCGCCCCGATCACCACGACTTCAGTCACGGGCTCGTACCCCTTCCGGCCGATCAGTGGTGTGTGACATATTACTGAGATGGAGGTGTGGAAGGGAGTCGTCGTCGCGACAGCCTTGCCGCTGCGCGAGGACGGTTCGGTGGATTTCGACCGGTACGCGGAGCACGTGGCCTGGCTGGCGGCCGGCGGCTGCCGGGGCGTGGTACCCAACGGCTCGCTGGGGGAGTACCAGACGCTGCGCGACGAGGAGCGGGCCGAGGTGGTACGGGTCGCGGTGGCGGCGGCGCCCGAGGGCTTCTCGGTGATCCCGGGGGTGGCCGGGTACGGCTCGGGCGCGGCGCGGTCCTGGGCGGAGCAGGCGGCGCAGGCCGGGGCGCAGGCGGTCATGTCCCTGCCGCCCAACGCGTACCGGGCCGGGCCGGACGAGGTGGTCGAGCACTTCGCCGAGGTGGCCCGGGCCGGGCTGCCCGTGGTGGCGTACAACAACCCGTTCGACACCCGGGTCGACCTCACCCCCGAGCTGCTCGCCCGGATCGCCGACGAGGTGCCGGGCGTGGTCGCGGTCAAGGAGTTCTCCGGTGACGTGCGCCGCGCGTACCAGCTGCGCGAGCTGGCGCCCCGGCTGGACCTGCTGATCGGCGCCGACGACGTGGCCCTGGAGCTGCTGCTGGCCGGCGCGGTCGGCTGGGTGGCCGGGCTGCCCAACGCGCTGCCCCGGCAGTCGGTGGAGCTGTTCGAGCTGGGCCGGGCCGGGCGGTTCGCCGAGGCCCTGCCGCTGTACCGCCGGCTGCACCCGATCTTCCGGTGGGACTCGCGGCACACCTTCATCCAGGCCATCAAGCTCGCCATGGACGGGGTGGGCCGGTACGGCGGCGGCTGCCGGCCACCCCGGCTGCCGCTGCCCGCGGACCTGGCCGAGCAGGTACGGGCGGATCTCAAGGTGGCGCTCGGCTGAGATGCGTACCCGACGGATCTTCCACGCGGTCGACTCGCACACCGAGGGCATGCCCACCCGCGTGGTCACCGGTGGCGTGGGGACGATACCCGGCGCCACGATGGCGGAGCGGCGGCAGTACTTCCTCGCCCGTCTGGACCACATCCGCACCCTGCTGATGTACGAGCCGCGCGGGCACGCCGCGATGAGCGGGGCCATCCTGCAGCCGCCCACCCGGCCCGACGCCGACCACGGCGTGCTGTTCATCGAGGTGTCCGGCTGCCTGCCCATGTGCGGCCACGGCACCATCGGGGTGGCCACCGTGCTGGTGGAGACCGGCATGGTCGAGGTCACCGAGCCGGTCACCACCATCCGCCTGGACACCCCGGCCGGCCTGGTGGTGGCGCAGGTGGCGGTACGCGACGGCGCGGCACGCGGGGTGACCATCCGCAACGTGCCCGCGTACTGCCACGCGCTGGACCAGAAGGTGGAGGTACCCGGGTTCGGCACCGTCGGGTACGACCTGGCGTACGGCGGCAACTTCTACGCGATCCTCCCGCTGGACCGGCTCGGCATCCCGTTCGACCGGGCGGAGAAGGGCCGCATCCTGGACGCGGGGCTGGCCGTGATGGCCGCGATCAACGAGCAGGACCGGCCGGTACACCCGGGCGACCCGGGCATCGCCGGCTGCCACCACGTGCAGTTCCTCGCGCCCGGCTCGGACGCGCGGCTGTCCCGGCACGCGATGGCGATCCACCCGGGCTGGTTCGACCGGTCCCCGTGCGGCACCGGTACCAGCGCCCGCATGGCCCAGCTGCACGCGCGCGGCGAGCTGCCGCTGGACACCGACTTCGTGAACGAGTCCTTCATCGGTACCCGCTTCACCGGCCGGCTGGTGGACACCGCCGACGTGGCCGGCCGGCCCGGGGTGGTACCGACGGTGACCGGGCGGGCCTGGCTCACCGGTACCGCGCAGTTCTTCCTGGACCCGGAGGACCCGTTCCCCACCGGGTTCCTGGTGTGATCACCCGCCGGCCGAGCCTGCGCGAGGGCGTGGCGGGCGCGTTGCGGGCCGCGCTGGTCGCGGGCGAGCTGCGCCCAGGCGAGGTGTACTCCGCGCCGAAGCTGGCCCGCCGCTTCGGCGTCTCCGCCACCCCGGTGCGGGAGGCGCTGCTGCACCTGGCGGACGAGGGCCTGCTGGCGGCCGTACCCAACAAGGGATTCCGGGTTGTCGAGATCTCGGACCGGGACCTGGACGAGATCGCGGCGCTGCGGCAGATGCTGGAGGTGCCCGCGGTCGGCGAGCTGGCCCGCGGCTCGGCCGCCCCCGGCCTCGACACGCT
>DATEJJ010001109.1:0-2300 GCA_035278125.1 Rugosimonospora sp. | reverse complement strand
CGACCTGCGGCGCGGCCGCGGGACGGTTGGCCGAGGCCACCGACGCGCTGGACACGATGCCCGCGGCGGCCAGCGCCAGGCCGGCGCCGACGATCAGCAGCCGGCGCGTGCCGCGGTGCAGGATGTTGGTCATGAAGGGTCCCCTCCCCTTGGTGTGGCGGCCGGCACTACGCGGCTACCGCGCCCCCTCCGGCCGTTGCCACATCAGCATGTGCGTCGATGTCTGCGGGGGTGAAGGCCCTGCCGCTGTCAGGACTGTCGCTGACAGTCGGCCGGACATGCGCCACCGCGCCGCGGTCGTCGCGCCGGGACAGCTCGGTGGCGTAGGCCCGCAGCAGGCGGTGCACCGCGAACCGGCCCGGCCGGGCGCGCTCGATCAGGTGGGCGTGCGCCAGCACATCCGACAGGCGGCGCGCGTCGGCGTGCCGGATCCCGGCCAGCGCCGACACAGCCCCGGCGTCGAAGTCCGGGCCGTCGTGCCGGCTCAGCATCCGGAACGCGCGGGCCGCGTCCTCCGGGAGGTGCCGGTACGACCAGGAGAAGACCTCGCGCAGCCCGGTACCCGGATCGGCACCGGCGTCCAGCAGGTCCAGGTACCCGTCGTCGGCTCCGTGTACCAGGTCGGTGAGGCCGGCCGAGCGGCGGGCGGCGGCCAGTTCCGCGGCGATGCGGAGCGCCAGCGGCAGCCGGGCGCAGAGCTCGGCCAGGTGCGCGAGGTCGCCGCTGGCCGCGTCGACCCCGGTGCCGACCAGTGCGCGGGTCAGTTCGGTCGCCTCCGCGGCGGAGAACCGGCCCAGCTCGACCCGGTGCGCGCCGTGCCGGGCCACCAGTCCGGCCAGGCTGTCCCGGCTGGTCACCAGGACGAAGCAGGCGGGGGTACCGGGCAGCAGCGCGGGTACGTGCGCCGCGGAGCGGACGTTGTCCAGCACGACGAGTACGCGCCGCCCGGCCAGCAGCGACCGGTACCACGCCGCGCGCTCGTCCACGCCGCGCGGGATGTCCCTGGTGGGTACGCCGAGGGCGCGCAGGAACACGGCGAGCGCCTGCCCCGGCGGAACCTGCGGTCCGGGATCATATCCACGCATGTCAACGTATAACTGGCCGTCCGGGAACTGGCCGGCGACCCGGTGGGCCCAGCGCAGTGCCAGCGCGGTCTTGCCCACCCCGGGCGAACCGACCACCGCCGCGACCGTCAGCGCGGACCGGTCCCCGGCCTCCCCGGCCAGTAGGCGGTCCAGCGCGACGAGTTCGGCACGGCGCCCGACGAACGGGTGCACGCCCGGCGGCAGCGCCTGCGGCAGCGGCATCGGCGGCGCGGCCGCGGCACCAAATGGTGGCAGGTTCGCGGTGTGCCCGGCGGCGTGGGCCGGGGACAGTCGCAGTTCGGCCGCGTGCCCCTGCTGCCACAGCTCCGCGAACTCGGTGACGCTGCCGCCGAGCTGATCCACAAGCGCCGCAACAGTTTCCCACCTTGGCAGTCGGGGAGCCGCGAGCGCGTCGTGGATCGTCGTGGGGTTGATTCCGTTCGGGCGCCGCAGGCTGCGGGTACGGCGTTGGAGTTCGCGCATGCTCGGCTGGCCGGCGGCTAAGTGCAGTGCGTGCAGCTTGTCGAAGAACGCCCGGATAGGTCCGTCGGGCACCAGGGGCTTGCGCACGTGGCCCATACACACACTCCCACAGATCGAGTGGCGAGAATGTCTTGCCATGGCTTACCCTGCCGGCCGCAGGCGCGGCTGTCAGTCGGACATGCTACGGCTGCCGCAGGCAACCTGCGGCCCCGCGGTGCGGAACCAGCAGATCCACAATGGAGCTACGCAGGACCTCGTGCTGGTCAACCGGATTCACCGGCGCCCTTGCTGGACCCGCGTAATACGACAACGCACACATCCCGCGTGGTTTCGGAGTTGTGTAGGTCGGGCGTTCCATCCGGTTCCGTACTACCTGTCCCGGGCCCGGGTGGTGGCTGCGGTAGCGTAACGGGCATGTGGGTGGACGCGGTCGGCGTACTGCACGAGCCGGTACGCCGCGCGGTCTACGAGTTCATCGCGGGCCAGGCCGAGCCGGCCAGCCGCGAGCAGGTCGCCGGCGCCGTCGGCATCGGGCGCACGCTCGCCGCGTTCCACCTGGACCGGCTGGTCGACGCCGGCCTGCTGGAGGCGTCGTACGCGCGGCGCAACGGTCGTACCGGGCCGGGGGCGGGGCGCCCGGCGAAGCTCTACCGCCGTTCCGCGGCGGAGTACGAGATGAGCCTGCCGCCGCGCCGCTACCGCGCGGTGGCCGAGCTGCTGGCCGAGGTGGTC
>DATEJJ010001108.1:0-4198 GCA_035278125.1 Rugosimonospora sp. | reverse complement strand
TCCCCGGTGACCAGCGCGCCCGCGCCGCCCGAGGCGAGCTGGTCGGCCACGGTGATGCCGGCGGCGACGGCGGCCTGGGTCTCCTCCCGGGTCATCGCCGGCTCCACCGACAGGTCCCGGGTGCCCGGCCGCACCTTCGCGCAGACCAGCCCGTCCGCCTTCTCGAGCGGTGCCGCCACGCCCACGTCGACCACGGTCACCGTGGCGCCCACCTGCCGGGCCAGCGCGTTGACCACCGCGCCGCCGGCCAGGAAGTTCGCGACCATCTGCGCGGTGACCTCCTGCGGCCAGGGCGTGACGCCCTGCGCGTGTACCCCGTGATCACCGGCGAACACGGCGACCGCGGCCGGCTCCGGCAGCGGCGGCGGGCAGGCGCCGGCCAGGCCGGCGAGCCGGACCGACAGCTCCTCCAGCGCGCCCAGCGAGCCGGCGGGCTTGGTCAGGCGGGCCTGCAGGTCGCGGGCTGCCGCCATGGCGTCCCGGTCGAGCGGCCGGATGGCCGCGAGGGTCTGGTCGAGCACGTCGCCCCCTGGTAGTCGTGGTTGCGCTGATGCTGGCAGTTTCGCCTACCAGGATCCGCTCCCGACACGCGCACCGGCCCCATCGCTCTTCGCCCGCGATCTGCTACTTCGAGTCATGGACTCGCGTCTTATGTCCTACTTTAGTGGTGTGACACGCATCCTCACCTTTGTCGGCCGCCTCGCCGCGCTCATCCGGGTCGGGCTGATCGGCGGGATCGTCCTGGGCGCGGTGGCGTACCCGCTCGCCGCCATCGGTGGACTCGGTGCGATGGCGGGCGCGCAGGCCATCGGCGACCTGCCGGCCAGCCTGCGGATCGTGCCCTCGCCGCAGACCTCGTACCTGTACGCGGCCGACGGCCGGACGCTGATCACCACGTTCTACGAGGAGGACCGCAAGTACACGGCGCTCGCGGACACCTCACCGTGGATCCAGAAGGCGGTGGTCGCGGCCGAGGACGCGCGCTTCTACGACCACCACGGCGTGGACATCAAGGGCACCATCCGCGCCTTCGTGGCCAACAACCAGGCGGGTGCGGTATCCCAGGGCGCGTCCACGCTGACCATGCAGTACGTGCGCAACGCGCTGCGGGACGCGGCCACCTCGCCGCAGGAGGCGGTGGACGCGACCGAGCAGACCAGCGCCCGGAAGATCCGCGAGATGAAGCTCGCCATCGAGCTGGAGAAGCGGATGAGCAAGAACCAGATCCTCGAGGGGTACCTGAACGTCGCGTACTTCGGGCACCGCGCGTACGGGGTGTACGCCGCCGCCCAGATCTACTTCTCCACCCTGCCCAGCCAGCTCACCCTGACCCAGGCCGCGCTGATCGCCGGGCTGGTACAGGCGCCCAGCGCGTACGACCCGGCCGGCAGCGACCCGGGTGCGGCCCGGCGCCGGCGGGACTACGTGATCACCCGGATGGCGCAGCTCGGGTACATCTCCGCCGCCGACGCGGCCACCGCGCAGGCGATGCCGATCCAGCTGCACCTGTCCGACCCGCCCAACGACTGCACCGCGGTACCCGCCGCGCACAACGACTGGGGCTTCTTCTGCGACGAGTTCCGGCAGTGGTGGATGGCGCAGCCCGCGTTCGGCGCGACCCCGCAGGACCGGCTGTCCAACCTGCGCTCGGGCGGGTACCGGATCGTCAGCTCGCTGGACCCGCGGATCCAGGCGAGCGCCATGCGGCACATCACCGCGGACACGAAGATCGGGGACCGGTTCGCGGTCGGCGACGTGTTCCTGGAGCCGGGTACCGGGCTGATCAGGTCGATGGCGGTGAACCGGACGTACTCGCTGGACCAGCGGCGCAACCCGCTGAGCACCGACCCGGCCAAGCGGGCCCAGCGGATCAAGGGCAACTACCCGAACACGGTGAACATGCTGCTCGGCGGCGGCGACGTGGCCGGGTACCAGGCGGGTTCCACGTTCAAGTACTTCACCATGCTGGCGGCGCTGGAGAAGGGGATGACGCTGAGCACCACGATCTACGCGCCGCAGACGCTCGCCACCAGGTACCTGACCGGGCCGCGGGACGCCTCGGTCTGCCCGGACCACGTGCACTGGTGCCCGCAGAACGCCAGCGCCAGCATGACCGGCGCGCAGACCATCTGGTCCGGCTGGGGCAAGTCGGTCAACACGTACTGGGTGCAGATGGAGGAGCGGGTGGGCGCCGCGGCGGCCGTACGCATGGCCCAGCGGCTCGGCCTGACCTGGCACAACGCGGTGGACGCGCGGCAGGCCAGCCCGGCGCACGCGAACTCGTGGGGCGCGTTCACCCTCGGCGTGGCGGACACCACCCCGCTGGAGATGGCGGCCGCCTACGCCACGGTCGCCGCCGACGGCGTGTTCTGCGCGCCGCTGCCGGTGCTGTCCGTACAGCGGCCGGACGGCGGCCCGCTGCAGGACGGCAAGGGCCGTTCGGTGGCGGCCCCGCAGTGCCACCGTGCGGTCAGCACCACGGTCGCGCGCGCGGCGGTGGACGCGATGCGCTGCACCACCGGGTACGGTGCGGCGCGCGGAAGCTGCGGCGGCTGGTCCACCGCGCCGGGCGCGTACGGGACGGTGGGGCGGCCGTTCGCCGGCAAGACGGGTACCACCGACTCCAACCGGTCCGCCTGGTTCATCGGGTTCACCCCGCAGATGGTGGGAGCGGGCTTCGTCGCCGACCCGGACAACCCGCTCGACGTGGCCGGCGCCGGCCGGCACGGCAAGCCGCTGGCCGCAGTGACGCAGACCATGCACGACGCCATGCAGGGCAAGCCGGTGCGGTACTTCCAGCCGCCGCCGGACAGCATCGTGGGCCACGCGGGGCACTTCACGGTCCCGCCCGGAACCTCGACCAACGGCCGGCGGCCCACCCACCCCTGACCGGAGGCTCAGCGCAGGTCGGCCGCCACCAGGGACCACATCTCCAGGTCGACACGTCCACTGTGGACATGGCCGGCGTTGCGCAGCAGCCCCTCGTACACGAAGCCGGCCTTCTCGGCGACCCGGCGCGCGGCGGTGTTGCCGGGTACCACGCGCAGCTCGACGCGCTGCAGCCCGTGCTCCAGCAGCAGCGCGATGGCCACCGCGTCCAGCGCCTCGGCCGCCACGCCGAAGCCGCGCGCGGTCGCGTGTACCACGAACGACACCTCGGTGGAGCGGGCCACCCAGTCCGTGCGCTTGGCCCAGACGCTCCCGACCAGCCGCTCGTCCTCCCGCCGTACCACCGCGTAGTGGTCGCCGGCACCGTTCTCGCGGCGCTCGTTGGCCAGTTCGGTGCACCACGCCACGCCGTCGATCGGTCCGCTGCCGGCGGGCAGCGACAGCCAGCGCAGCGTCTGCCGGTCGGCGAAGACGCGGGCGATGTCCGGGGCATCGTCGGCCACCACCGGGCGGATGTGCAGCCGCGGCGTCGCCACCGTCAGCGCGGGGAACTCGCGCACCCGCAGCACGCCACCGGCGTGTTCCACGCCGAGCAGGCTCTCCATCAGGCCGCCGCCGCCAGCTCCGCCGGGCCCTGCGCGGCCGAGACCAGCCGCTGCGCCAGCTGTGGTACGCCCACCCAGTGCAGGCAGAGATAGGACGCGTGAATCGCGCCGGACACGAAACCCTCCGGTGATCCGCCCGGCCACGACCAAGCGGGCAGCTCGCCGGCTCGGGGGGTGACCAGGCCACGGTGTCGCCTGTAGCCGATGACGCTGGTACCCACCGGCAGGAACGGCGAAACGGATCGGGCCGCGGCGTCCCGGTAGCCCACGGCCAGGTACTCGCCGGGCTGCCCGGTCGCGTCCAGCAGGCCGGCCATCGAGCGGCCGGCGTACTCGCGGATCAGGAACGGCAGCCCGGCGCCCTCGGCCAGGATCGGCGCGCCGGTGCGGGCCAGCGCCCGTACCGCACGGATCAGGCCGAGGTTGCCGGCCATGTCGTCGAGGTACTCCTCGGGTAGGCCGCCGCCGAGCACCAGCCCGGCCGTGCCCTCGGGCAGCGCCTCGTCGCGCAGCGGGTCGACCGGCGCCACCCGGGCTCCGACGGCGGCCAGCAGCTCACCCACCTCGGGGTACCCGTAGGAGAAGCGCGCCCCGCCCGCGACCGCGATCAGCGGGCGCAGCTCCGGGTTGGTGTCCTCGTCCTGCTGGCCGCCCGGCTGGCTTCCCGGCTCGCTGCCGCCGGGCGGCGCGGCGCGGCCCGTGAC
>DATEJJ010001107.1:0-2958 GCA_035278125.1 Rugosimonospora sp. | reverse complement strand
CCAGCGCGCGTCCGGCCCGGACCGCCCGCGGCGCACACGAGCGTGGATCGTCCTGCACCGCCCAGTCCCCGGCCACCAACCCCACCCACCCGGTCATCCGCCGCCGCCCGCGGCGCAGTCTGGATCTTGGCGCGGTTTCCTTGCCAGAGGTGGTAAAACTCGCCAAGATCCGACAGCCTCGGCCTGTGCCGCGAGCGCCCCCCCTCGCCCGCGACACAGGCCGGGCACCCCCCACGTCACCACGGCGGACGGCGCGCCGTCGGCGACGGAGCGCGGAGCCTGGTGGTTCGGTACGAGCACGGCTACTCCTGCCGCCCGTGCGGGCACGTCTGCGGGGTGACTTGCACCCCACATCGTGGGCGACAGGGTTGGACTGCGCGCTGGAGTGCGCGCTGGACGTGCCGCTGAGCTGCGGCCTCAGCCGGTGCTGGCGTCCGTGCGGAGCTGCCCGTAGATCAGCACGTCGCGCCACCCGGCCTCACGGAACCGGGCGCCGCGCAGCACCCCCTCGCGGCGGAACCCCGACCGCTCCAGGGCCAGCTGCTCGGCGATGTTGTCCGCGTCGGTCTGCGCCTCCAGCCGGTGCGCCAGGGTGCAGTCGAACAGGTGCCGCACCAGGACCTGGTGCGCGGCGGTACCCAGGCCCCGGCCCCGGTACTCCGGCAGCAGCGCGAGCCCGATCTCGTAGCACCCGCCGGGCGGCCCGCCCCGGTCCTTCGAGTCCCAGCTCGCGATGCCCAGCACCGTGTCCGCCTCGGGCTCGGCGTCGCCGCCGACCACCGCCAGCGCGGTCGAGTCCGACGCCACCAGCCCGTCCTTCTCCCAGCGGCGCCGGCGCACCCGGGGATCCCGGAACCCCGCCCAGACGTACCGCCCGACGACGCTGGGATCAGACCCCAGCCGGTCCAGAAAGGACAGATCCGGCTCGCGGAACGGGCGCAGGCGTACCTGATCTTCCATTACCACCTCGTGGTTGGTCGCAGTCACAGCATCATCAGCCATCACGGCGCGCGGCGAAACCCCCGAGCGGTGGGATCACCGGGTCGCTCCAGCCGGGAGGGCCAGAGCGACGGCGGATGGGCCATCGAGAAACATCAGGCCGCGTTCGGCGAAACCGGTGAAGGATTCCTGTACCGCCGCCAGCGGCAGCCGCCCGCCCAGCCGGTCGTGTACCGCGCCCGCGCTGATCGGCCGGTCGACGCAGCTCAGGTAGATTTCGGCGAGGTCACCCTCGAACGTGTACGTGCCCTCCGCGCCGGGGTGGCGGGCGTCGTAGATCTGCAGCAGCCCGGGCGCGGTGAAGTAGGTGAGCGTCGGCGGGGTGGGCCGCTCCCAGGCCGCCCGCCAGTCGTCCACCGCCTTGCGCAGCGGGGCGTACGCGTCGTCGGGCAGCGGGTCGTCCAGCTCGTACTCGAAGAAGTAGGCCACCTTGTCCAGGTCGACCGCGCCGGGGTACACGTACCGGTAGCCGCGTTCCGGGCGCCGCGCCCGTACCCCCGAGTCCGGCTGGGTGAACAGCGGGCTGAACCGCTCCAACCAGACCGGGCCGCTGCCCGTCGGGGGGCGCAGGTGCACCAGGTGCGGTACGGCCGCCGCCTGCTCCCGGTAGTCCTCGACCGCCTCGCCGGGGAAGCCCCAGAGGATGTTCCACGAGATCGTGATGCCGTAGTACTGGCCCCAGCGCAGCACGTTGACGTTCTGCCCGGCGCGTACCCCCTTGCGCATCAGCGCGAGTACCCGGCTGCTGAGCGACTCCAGGCCCGGCTGCAGGTGGGTGATGCCGCCCTGGTGCAGCAGCTTGAGTTGCTCCCGGCTCAGGTTCGCCTTGACCTCGTAGAAGATGTCGTAGGTGGTACCGCCCGCGGCCAGCTGGGGGAACAGCCCGGTCAGGTACCCGGGGTCGAGGATGTTGTCCACCGCCTCGAACCGGAAGCTGCGGTAGCGCCGCGCCTGCGTGGCCAGCTCCTCGGCCACCCGGGCCGGTGACTTGGCCCGGAAGCGCATGGTGGAGCCGTTGAGGCCGCAGAACGTGCAGTGGTGCTTGGCGCCCCACCAGCACCCGCGCGCTGACTCGAACGGGATGCGGATGGTGCGCTGCCCGGCGCGCGGCTGCAGCCCGAGCGCCTCGGCCCGGGCGAAGAACTCGTCGTAGTCCGGTGGCGGCAGCTCGTCCAGGCGCCCGTACGGCGGCCGGGCCGGGGTCGCCGACACGGTACCGCCGCGACGGCACGCCACCCCGGGGACCGTACCCGGGTCGGCGCCGGTGGCCAGGGCGTCCAGCAGTTCGGGGAAGGCCAGGTCGCCCTCGCCGATCACGGCGTAGTCGACGCAGTCGAGGCGGCGCACGTACTCCAGCCCCATCTCGTCCTCGAAGTTGGCCCCGCCGAACACCGTGACCAGCTGCGGGTACTCCGTCTTTAGCCGGCGGGCCAGCGCGAAGGAGGCCGCGTTCTGCTGGAAGGTGCAGGTGAAGCCGGCCACCCGCACCTGGTCCCACGGCAGCGCGCGGACCATGTCGTCCAGGTACGCCGGCACGTCGCGCTGCCGCAGGCGCAGGAGCAGGTCCCGGCCCAGCTCCGCGTCGCCGTCCACCAGACCCAGCTCGGCCGCCAGGTCGTCGAGCAGCGCGCCCTGCGGGTCGGGTGCCTCGTCCCCGAACGCCGCCACCGAGAACAGCCAGTCGCCCACCGCCAGGCCACGCCGCTCGCACAGCGCCCGGTAGGGTGCCACCCCGACGCGGTACGCGAAGTCGAGGTTGGCGTGCAGCGTCCGCACCGGGTACCCGTGCCCGGCCGCGACCGCCTTGAGCAGCCCCAGCTGGATCGATGGCCGGTCGTCCATCATGAACGGCATCGACACGAGCACCACCGGCCACGCCGCCCGCTGGGCCGCGGTCGGGCGGCCCAGCGGCGCCGGCACAGCCGGGCCGAGTAACGGCAGCGCGGTGCGCTCCTGGCT
>DATEJJ010001106.1:0-5606 GCA_035278125.1 Rugosimonospora sp. | reverse complement strand
AGCGTCCCGTCGCACGAGCTGCGCGACCGCCGTACCCTGCTCCCGCTCACCCCGGTGGCCCGCAGCGCCGCGGCGGTCGTGGTCCCGGGCCACGCCACCCCCGCGCACCTGCGCGGCGTCCTGCGCCAGCGGCTGGTCGGCGGACCGGTGGCACCGCTCAAGCTGGCCAGCGGCTGCGACCGGCGGTGCGCGTTCTGCGCCATCCCGTCGTTCCGCGGCGCGTTCGTCTCGCGTACCCCGGACGAGGTGCTCGCCGAGGCGGAGTGGCTGGCCGGGGACGGGGTACGCGAGCTGGTGCTGGTCAGCGAGAACTCCACCTCGTACGGCAAGGACCTGGGCGACCCGCGGCTGCTGGAGAAGCTGCTGCCGCAGCTGGCGGCGGTACCGGGGATCGTGCGGGTACGCGTGTCGTACCTGCAACCCGCCGAGACCCGGCCCGGCCTGGTCGAGGTGATCGCCACCACGCCCGGCGTGGCGCCCTACTTCGACCTGTCCTTCCAGCACTCCTCCGAGCCGGTGCTGCGCCGGATGCGCCGGTTCGGCTCCACCGAGCGGTTCCTGGGCCTGCTCGCGGACGCGCGCGGGTACGCGCCGGAGGCGGGGGCGCGCAGCAACGTGATCGTCGGGTTCCCCGGCGAGACCCGCGCGGACGTGGCCGAACTGGAGCGCTTCCTGAACGAGGCGCGGCTGGACGCGATCGGCGTGTTCGACTACAGCGACGAGGAGGGTACCGAGGCGGCCGGCCTGCCGGCCAAGGTCGGCGCGGCGACCATCCGGCGGCGGTACGCGCGGATCAGCGCGCTCGCCGACGAACTGTGCGACCAGCGGGCCGCCGAGCGGGTGGGCTCGACCGTCGAGGTGCTGGTCGACCAGGTACGCGACGGGGTGGTCGAGGGCCGCGCGGCGCACCAGGCGCCGGAGGTGGACGGCTCGACCACGCTCGCCGGGGACGGCTTCGCGCTGCGCCCGGGGGACCTGGTCCGCGCGGTGGTGCTGGGCAGCGAGGGTGTCGACCTGCGGGCGCGGGTACAGGACGTGCTGTCCCGGACCGGGCCGCGGTGACCGTGGAGCCCACCCCGGTGGCGCAGGCCGTACCGGTCGTCAACGTGGCCAACGGCCTGACCGCGCTGCGGCTGGCGCTGGTACCCGTGTTCCTCGCGCTCACCGTGGCCTCCGGGATGACCCATACCGGCCTGCGCATGGGCGCCTGCGCGACCTTCTTCGTCGCGTCGCTGACCGACTTCGTGGACGGCTGGATCGCCCGCGCGTACGGGCTGGTCACCGCGTTCGGCAAGGTGGCCGACCCGATCGCGGACAAGGCCCTGACCGGTACCGCCCTGGTGCTGCTCTCCGGGTACCACCGGCTGAGCTGGTGGGTCACGGCGGTGATCCTGGTCCGCGAGTTGGGCATCACGGCGCTGCGGTTCTGGGTGATCCGGCGCACCGTGATCGCGGCCAGCCGGGGCGGCAAGGTCAAGACCGCGCTGCAGATCCTGGCCATCGCCTGGTACCTCTGGCCGTTCCCGGCCCGGGTGGCGGAGGCCGGCCCCTGGCTCATGGGTGCGGCCGTCGTGGTGACCATGGTGACCGGCCTGGACTACGTGCTGCGCGCGGTGCGGGTACGGATGGGGAGGGTGTAGGTGTCGCTGGACTTCGACATCGATCAGTACCTTGCGCGGCTCGGGGTGGACCACCCCGGGCCGCCGAGCGTGGCGGGGCTGCGCGCCCTGCACCGGGCGCACGTGGAGCGGGTGCCGTACGAGAACCTGGAGATCCAGCTCGGCCGGCCCACCTCCGTCAGCGGGCTGGAGTCGGCCCGGCGCATCGCCGCCGGCCGGGGCGGGTACTGCTTCCACCTCAACGGCGCGTTCGCGCTGCTGCTGTCCGCGCTCGGGTACGGCGTGCGCCGGCACCGCGGCGGTGTGCAGGGCCGGGGCGAGCCGAAGGCACCGGGCGCGACCGGTGACCACCTGGCGCTGAGCGTGCACGCGCTGCCCACCCGGGACAACCCGGAGGGCATGTGGTTCGCGGACGTCGGGCTCGGTGACGCGCTGCACGAGCCGCTGCCGCTGCGCGCGGGCGAGTACCTCGACGGCCCATTCCGGTTCGCCCTCACACCGTCCACTGTGGAGTTCCTGGGCTGGCGGTTCACGCACGACCCCACCGGCTCCTTCACCGGCATGGACTTCCGCGCCGACCTGGCCACCGAGGCCGAGTTCGCGGACAAACACCGCTGGTTCTCGCAGGACGAGCGGTCTCCGTTCGTCCGGGTGGCGACCGCGCAGCGGCGCGACGCGCAGGGCGTGGACGTGCTGCGCGGCCTGGCGTACGAGCGCCGCCCGGGCACCGGTACCGCCCGCGAGCTGAGCACCGCCGCCGAGTGGTACGGCGTGCTCGCCGATGTGTTCGGGCTCACCCTCGTCGACGTGCCGGCCGCGGAGCGGGACGCGCTGTGGCGGCGGGTCAACGGAGCGCACCACGCCTGGCTGCTCGCCGATGGCCGCTCCTGAGGCGGCGCAGGTGGTCGCCGCCCTGGCCGGGCGCGGGCAGACCCTCGCGGTGGCCGAGTCGCTGACCGGCGGGCTGCTCGCGGCCACGGTGGTGGAGGTACCCGGTGCCAGCGCGGTGTTCCGCGGCGGTCTGGTGGTGTACGCCACGGAGCTGAAGGCGGTGCTGGCCGGGGTACCGGCGCGGCTGCTGGCCGAGCGCGGGCCGGTCGACCCCGAGGTGGCGCAGCTGCTGGCCGCCGGCGCGCGGGAGCGGTGCGGCGCCGACTGGGGCCTGGGTACCACCGGCGTGGCCGGCCCGGACCCGCAGGACGGGGTACCGGTCGGCACCGTCTACCTGGGCCTGGCCGGCCCGGACGGTAGCCGGACCGCGCAGCGGCTGGAGCTGCACGGCGGCCGCGCGGCCATCCGTGCCGCCACCGTCACCGCCGCCCTGGACCTGCTCGCGGACCGGCTGAGAGCGAGCTGAGTGGCCGTCCGGAATGTCGGCGGCGGACGGCCGGTTGTGTCAAGGTCGATACGGGGTGCCTGCGACAGCAGCCCCGGAGGTGTCGGCCATAGCGGTGAACGGGTACCGTGGCGGAAAGCGTGAGGGGGTGCGATGGTTCTGCTTCGTCGGGTGATCGGCGACGCGCTGCGGGCGCGCCGGCAGGCACAGCACCGCACGCTGCGCGAGGTCTCCACGGCGGCGAACGTCAGCCTGGGGTATCTCTCGGAGATCGAGCGCGGGCAGAAGGAGGCGTCCAGCGAACTGTTGGCCGCGATCTGCGACGCGCTCGGTACGCAGCTGTCCGAGCTGCTGCGCGAGGTGAGCCACACGGTCGCCGACGCGGAGCAGGTCGCCGCCGCGCCCGAGCCGGCCACGGTCACCACCCGGGTGGAGGGTGACGTTTCGGTCACGGTACGGCAGGACACGCCCCTGCGCGCCACGCTGCGGGCCACCCGCAAGCCGCACGCGGACGACCGCGACGGAGTACTGACAGCCGCCTGAGCCGGGTGACTCCACCTGCCACACTGTGGGCGTGGTCTACCAAACGCCGCAGCGGCGCCGAGGCTCTGCCGTTCCCCTGGTGATCGCCGTGATCGTCGGACTCGTCGCGATCGGCGGCGTGTACCTGGTGCTCAAGAAGAACGGCGGTGGCGGAGGCTCCGGTACCACCACCGTGCACCGCGCGGGCTGTACCCCGCTGCGCGTCGCCGCGTCGGTCGAGAAGGCGGCGCTGCTGGGCGATATCGCCAACGCGTACAACAGCACTACCCGCACCTACAACGGCGGCAGGTGCGCGGACGTGACCATCGCGCCGATCGCCTCGGGCCCGGCCATGCAGGCGCTGGCCAGCGGCTGGGACCCGCAGCGCGACGGCGGGCCGGCACCGCAGGTCTGGTCGCCCGCCTCCTCCGTCTGGGTGGCGCTGCTGCGCCAGCAGGCGGTCGCCAACGACAAGGCGATCGCGCTGCCCGAGGGCAAGCTGCCCTCGATCGTGCAGACGCCGCTGGTGCTGGCCATGCCCAAGCCGATGGCGCAGGCACTGGGCTGGCCGGACAAGCCGATCGGCTGGCGCGAGGTGCTGGACCTGACCCGCAACCCGCAGGGCTGGGGCGCCGTCGGGCACCCGGAGTGGGGAAAGTTCCGGCTGGGCAAGACCAACCCGCACATCTCCACCGCGGGGCTGAGCGCGACCATCGCGACGTACTTCGCGGCCACCGGGCGCTCCTCCGACCTGACCACGGCCGACCTGTCCGACCCGAAGGTGCTCGACTTCGTCAAGGGCGTGGAGAGCGGCGTGGTGCACTACGGCGACACCACGCTGACCTTCCTGGCCAACCTGCTGGACGCGGACGCGCACGGGCAGGGGCTGTCGTACATCAGCGCGGTCACGGTGGAGGAGAAGTCGCTCTACGACTACAACACCGGCAACCCCAGCGGCGACCCGGCGACCGCGGGCAAGGGGCGCAAGCCGCAGGTACCGCTGGTCGCGGTGTACCCGAAGGAGGGCACGCTGCTGTCCGACAGCCCGTACGTGGAGCTGGGCGGGATGACCGACGACCAGAAGGCCGGCGCCGAGGACTTCCTCGCGTACCTGCACGAACCGGCGCAGCAGAAGCGGTTCACCGACGCCGGCTTCCGCACGTACGACGGCAAGGCGGGTGCGGCGGTGAGCACTGCGTACGGGATGCTGCCGGACGCCAAGTACACGATCATCAACGCGCCGCCCGCCCCCGTCAGCGCGAAGGCACTGTCCACTTGGGACACCCAGCGGAAGCGGGCCCGGGTGCTGCTGGTGCTGGACGTGTCCGGCTCGATGGCCGACCTGACCAACAGCGGGCAGTCCAAGCTGGACCTGGCGAAGCAGGCGGCGAAGCAGGCGATCGGCATGTTCGCGCCGGACGACCAGGTGGGGCTGTGGACCTTCTCCACCGAGCAGACGGCCGGGGGTACGCCGTACACGGTGCAGGTGCCGATCGGGCCGGTGTCCCAGGTCGGCGGGCAGCTGCGGAGCGTGATCGACTCGCTGCACGCCGAGGGGGGTACCGCGCTGTACGCGACCACCCGGGCGGCGGAGCAGGCGATGCTCGCGCAGAACGACCCGACCCGGATCAACGCGGTCGTGCTGCTCACCGACGGGCAGAACGAGTACCCGAAGGACAACGACCTGTCCGGGCTGCTGCACGACCTGGACGCCTCGCGCCTGGAGAACTCGGTGCGGGTGTTCACCATCGCGTACGGGGACCAGGCGGATCTGGATACCCTCAAGAAGATCGCTACGGCGTCCCGGGCCGCGGCCTACGACGCGCGCCAGCCGTCCACGATCACCAACGTGCTCACGAACGTGATCAGCAACTTCTGACCGGTACCCGGCAATCAGGGAAAAGTCCGGGTGCGCGGGCAGCCGACGGGCGGTTCCGCAGGGCAGACTTGGCGGGTGGGCGTGAGGCAGCAGCTGACCGATCCGTGGGGGATCGTCACCGCCGTCCTGCTTGGCGGGCTGGGTGGGGCGGTGGCCGCCGCGCTCGGCCCCGGCCTGGCCGTCGGGCTGCCCGTGGCCGCCGGTGTCGCGCTCGGCGTGTACGGCGTCAGGGTGGGCCTCGGCGCGCTGA
>DATEJJ010001105.1:0-2035 GCA_035278125.1 Rugosimonospora sp. | reverse complement strand
GCCGACGCGGTCAACCTGGTCGCCGCGGCCGCACAGCGGGGCGGTACCTCCGCCACCCGGCTGCGGGTACGCGACGAGCTGGAGGCGGCGCCCTACGACGGTCTCGCCGGGCAGTACATCTTCTCGACGATCAAGCACGGTGGCGTCGAGGGCGACTCGCTGAGCCTGTTCCAGATGCGCCGTGCCGACTGGGTCAAGGTGGGCTAGGAGCGACCCACACCCGGCCGCTCGAGCGCCGCCACGAGGCGCTCAGGGCGGGTACGGGTGGGTCAGGCGGGCGCACCGGCGCGCTGGCGGCGCATGGTCAGGACGTACTCCACGAGCGAGATCAGCACGTGCTTGGTCGACTCCCGGCTGCGCGCGTCGCACGCCACCACCGGTACCTCGGGCGACACCGCCAGCGCGTCCCGCACGTCCTGGGAGCTGTGGTACTGCATGCCGTCGAAGCAGTTGATCGCGACCAGGTACGGCAGCCGCCGGTGCTCGAAGAAGTCGATCGCGGCGAAGCAGTCGGCCAGCCGGCGGGTGTCCACCATCACGACCGCGCCGATCGCACCGCGTACCAGCTCGTCCCACATGAACCAGAACCGCGTCTGCCCGGGGGTGCCGAACAGGTACAGGATCAGGTCCCGGTCGATCGAGATCCGGCCGAAGTCCATGGCGACGGTCGTGGTGATCTTCCCCGGAACCTGCCGGGTATCGTCCACGCCCTCGCCGGCGGAGGTCATGATTGCCTCGGTGGTCAGCGGCGTGATCTCCGATACCGAGCCGACAAGGGTGGTCTTGCCTACACCGAACCCGCCGGCGATCACGATCTTCGCCGACGTCACTCGCCCGGCCGTCGTCGGGCGGTACGCCATATCAGAGCCTGCGAAGTCCACTCAGCACCCTCTCCAGCAACTCCGTGCCCACCGAGTCATTACTCTCGAACGACGTCGGCTCGTAGACCGCGACCATCCCGTCCGCGGCCATGTCTGCGATGAGTACCCGGGCCACCCCGAGCGGCAATTGCATCCGTGCCGCGACCTCGGCCAGCGACTGTAGCCGACCGTCGCAGAGCGCGGCGATGTACTGCTGTTCCCGGCCGTGCCCCCCGGCGTCACGGTGCAGCGCCTGCCGGCCCCGCACCGTGGTCTCCACCAGTGCTTCGAGCGCGATGTCCAGCTTCGGGCGGGTACGCCCACGGGTGACGGCGTACGGCCGCACCAGCGCACCCGTGGGTTCGTCACGGTCGGCAACCATGGCCGTTCACCTCCTCATCCCGTCTCGCTGTGTATCACGCCCTGGCGCGGTGGCGCGCCTGTCCGTTCAGCCAAGCATGGAAGCCGCCGTACGCGGCGAGGGTGTCAAGGCGTCACCGACCCGGTCAACAAGAAGGGCCATTTCGTACCCGACCTGTCCCACGTCGCAGCTACGCGCGGCGAGCACGGCGAAGGACGAACCGTCCGAGATGGACATGAGGAACAGGAACCCGTTGTCCATCTCGACTACTGTCTGCAACACCGCGCCGCCCTCGAAGCACCGCGACGCACCCTGGGTCAGGCTCACCAGCCCGGAGGCGATCGCCGACAGCTGATCCGCCCGGTCGCGCGGCAGATCGCGCGAGGAGGCGAGCAGCAGGCCATCGGCGGATACCGCCACCGCGTGTGCCACTCCGGGCACCCGGTCGGCGAAGTTGGCCAGCAGCCAGCTCAGATCCTGCGTTGTCGTCATTCCAGCTCCTTGCCGCCGTGCGAGTTTCCGGTGGGCGTGCTCGATTCGGGGGGCTTGGCGTCGTCGCCGCTACGGGAACGTCCCCGCTGTACACCGCGGTGGTATGCCGAGAGCAGGCCCCGTACCTGCTCCGGGGAGCGGCGGTTGGCGTTGGTCGGCGTCTTCTCCACGCCGCCCGGCACCAACTGTGCCATGGGTACCCGCTTGGGCAGGCCCGCGTCGGTCACCGACCCCACGTCGGGCTGCGCCGCGGCCCGGGCGGCGTGCCAACCCTCGTCCGCCGCCGTCTGCCATGGCTGCTCCTGCGCGGCCAGCCGGGCCT
>DATEJJ010001104.1:0-2099 GCA_035278125.1 Rugosimonospora sp. | reverse complement strand
TCTTCGGTGCCTGGCTGGGCCGGCCGGAGCGGCGGGTGGCCGCGTCGCTCGTGGTGCTCGGCTACGCCGCCCGCCTGGTCGGCCCCACCCTGGCCGTCCTGCTGCGCGAGGGCCTGCTGCTGGACGCTCGCCCGCACCGGGTCCACTACGCGTACGCCCCGCAGCGCGGGTTCACCCTCGGCCTCCCGCACCCGGCCGGCTGGCAACCACCCGGGACGGAGCAGGTACCGGCCTGGTGCCACACCGTCCTCGACAGCCACCTCGCCCCGCTCGTCGCCGCCGTACGCGCCGACACCCCGGTGGCCGCCGGGCTGCTCTGGGGCAACGTCGCGTCCGGTATCACCGGAGCGCTGCGCGCCGTCACCGGTACCGGAGCCGTCCCGGTCCACAAGGGACACACCTTCGGGCTCTCGATCCTCGACCACGATCCACTGCGGGGCAGCGGCACCCTCACCGTCCACAGTGGATCGCTCGGTTTCCGGCGCCGGAGCTGCTGCCTGTACTACCGGCTACCCGGCGGCGGCACCTGCGGCGACTGTCCACTGGCTACCGGCGCCAGGTCACCTTGAACGCCCAGACGTACCGGCCGGCCCGGCGCGCCGCGTCCGGTACCTCGATGGTGATGCCGCCGGTCGGGTTCCGGGTCCACGGCAGCGGACCGCCCCGGTGGCCGAGCAGGGTGACCGGGTCGCCGTCCCGGATGGGTACGGGCATGCCGGTGGTCACGGTGCTTCCCGGCTCGACCAGGGACAGCAGGTAGAAGGCTTCGCCGGGCCGGATGGTGAAGCGCAGGTCGCCGTCGGCCGCGCCGCCGGCCCAGTAGGTGGTGTCGTAGATGGCCTCGCCGTTGACCGCGAGCCAGGCGCCGATCTGGCGCAGCCGGGTCTGCATGATCTCCGGGATCGTGCCGTCGGCGCGCGGACCGATGTCCAGCAGCAGGTTGCCGTTCTTGCTGACGATGTCCACGAGCTGGCGGACCAGCTCCTCGGCGGTGGCGTACGCGGAGTCGGGGGTGGCCGCGTTGTAACCGTACGAGAACGGGTCGATGCCGCGCGACGCCTCGAACTTGGTCGTCTGCAGGGCGAAGGACGAGGCGTACTCCGGCGTGCCGAAGTCCGCCTCGGGCAGCCCCATCCGGTTGTCCACAGTGACCTGGTCGCCGGTGGCCAGCCCCTGGTTGAAGAGCAGTTGCAGGACCGAGCGGTCGGTCGCCGGGTAGCCGATGTCACCCCACAGCACCTCGGGCCGGTACCTGGTGATGATCTCCTTGAGCTGCGGTACCTGCAGGTCGCGCTGGTAGTCGGCCACCGGCCGGTACCCGGTGTAGGGCAAGGGATCCCCGGTGTACGGGTTGCGCGGCGGGTGCCCCTGCCACGGCAGCGCGGGGTTGTACCACTCGGGCAGCGAGTAGTAGAGGCCGGGGCGCAGTCCGGGCGCGACGGTACGCGCCGCGTCGAACAGTTCCCGCACGAGGTCGCGGCGCGGGCCGAGCTTGACCGAGGTGCGGTCGGTGTATGCCGAGTCGAACAGGCAGAAGCCCTCGTGGTGTTTGGCCGTCAGCACGAAGTACCGGGCACCGGCCTGCTGGAACAGCCGCACCCAGGACGCCGGATCGAACCGGGCCGCGGTGAACATGGGGATGAAGTCGTCATAGTTGAAGCCCTGCCCGTACGTCTGCGCGTGGTAGGCGTATGTCGGGTCGGTCGGGTCGTTCATGTGCTGCCAGTACCACTCGGCGTACTCCTTGCCGACCGGTGCCCAGGCCGGTACCGAGTAGACACCCCAGTGGATGAAGATGCCGAACTTCGCGCGGGAGAACCAGTCCGGCGCCTGGTGGCGCGCCAGGGAGGCGTCGGTGGCCTGGAAGGTGGGTATGCCCGCGCTCAGGTCGAAGGCGGCGCCCGCCGCGACGCCCGGGCCAGCGACGCTGACGGTGGCGTCCACAGTGGAGCCCGCGGGCAGCGCCGGCGACGCGATGCCCACCTCGACCCGCGCCTGCTCCGCCGGGGCCAGCGCACCGACGGCGGCGGGCACGACGGTGCGCACCCCGGCCGCGGACACGGTGACGGCCAGCGGGCGTACCCATTCGGTGCCGACGT
>DATEJJ010001103.1:0-12517 GCA_035278125.1 Rugosimonospora sp. | reverse complement strand
CCCGGCGCGCAGCACCAGCGCGGCGGCCAGCGGCAGCGGTGCCAGCGCGGCCGCGTACGGGGTGAACGCCACCAGAGGTACCAGCGGCCAGCCCCGCTCCAGACCGAACAGGCGCACCACCGCCCACGCCGCGAACGGCGCGGTCCCCAGCGCCACCAGGATGATCGCGATCACTCGTCCGACGCTATCCGACGTGGCTGTGCAGCGCCTGGATGAGCCGCTCCCGCAGCGGCGCGGCCCGTTCGGCGAAGCCCCGCTGCGCCGCCGCATACTCCGCCCGACCGTCCGGGGTCTCCACCCGCACCGGGGGATAGCCCAGCGCCGCCAGATCGTACGGGCTCGCCCGCATGTCCAGCTCGCGGACGTCGCGGGCCAGCACGAAGCAGTCCGCCACCAGCTCCGCCGGCACCAGCGGCCCGGCCTTGTACGCCCACTTGTAGAGGTCCATGTTCGCGTGCAGGCAGCCCGGCTGCTCGTTGTCCGGCTGCGCCTCCCGGGTCGGGTGCAGCCGGTTGAGGGGTCGCGCGGCCGGGGTGAAGAAGCGGTACGCGTCAAAGTGCGAGCAGCGCACCGGCGTCTGCTCCACCAACCGCGCCGTCCCCGCCGCGCCCAACCGCAGCGGCCAGGCCGCGTGCCGCACCTGCTCCGCCGGGATCCGGTACACCATCGCCCACTCGTGCAGGCCGAAGCAGCCGAGGTGCGCGCTACGCGCGGCGGTACGCGCCAGGAGATCCCGGATCCAGGCGAGCGACTCGCCGCGCCGGCGTACCTGCGCCGCCACGTCCAGCCGCGCCCCGCCCCGCGCCGGCACGTACTCCGGGCCGAGGTCGGTGGCTTCGGCACCGGCGAGCAGGTCGCCGGTACCCGGGTGCCAGCGGCGCAGCTGCGCCGGCCGGTACGAGTAGTAGGTGAACAGGAAGTCCTCCACCGGGTGCCGCTCCCCGGTGCGGCGCCGCGCCAGGTGCCCGGCCAGCAGCGCGTCGACCCGGTGCTCGTGCGCCGCGCGCCTTTCCCGCCAGTCGGTAACCACGCCCTCGATTGTGCCGCGTACCGTCGCTGTACCCTCACAGCGTGCGTATCGCTCGATTCGTCCATGCCAGCGGGATGTCCTTCGGCGCCGTGGAGGGCGAGCCCGACGCCGGGCTGGACGCGCTGACCGTCGCCGAGATCGACGGCCACCCCTTCGGGGAACTGCGCTTCACCGGGCAGCGCTGGGCCGCCGCCGACGTGCGGCTGCTGTCGCCGATCCTGCCCAGCAAGGTGGTCTGCGTCGGCCGCAACTACGTGGAGCACGCGGCCGAACTGGGCAACGACGTACCCAGGGAGCCGCTGCTGTTCCTCAAGCCGTCGACCTCGGTGATCGGGCACCAGGACGTGGTACGCCTGCCGCCCCAGTCCAAGCGCGTGGAGCACGAGGCCGAACTGGCCGTGGTGATCGGCGCGCCGGGCGCGCGGCGGGTGGACCGGGCCGGCGCGGCGGCGGCCATCTTCGGGTACACCTGCGCGAACGACGTGACCGCCCGGGACCTGCAACGCAGCGACGGTCAGTGGACCCGGGCCAAGGGCTTCGACTCGTTCTGCCCGCTCGGACCGTGGATCGCGACCGGCCTGGACGTGGCCGACGTCGAGGTGCGCTGCGAGGTGAACGAGGAGGTACGCCAGCTGGGCCGCACCAAGGACATGGTGTTCGACGTACCCACCCTGGTGTCGTACGTGTCACACGTGATGACGCTCCTGCCCGGCGACGTGCTGCTCACCGGTACTCCGGCGGGGGTGGGGCCGCTGGCGGAGGGGGACGAGGTGACGGTCACGGTGGGTGGCATCGGTACCCTCACCAACCGCGTGGCCAGCCTGGAGTAACTCGATTTGGCCGGCCACGTAGGGGTCGGGTAGAGTTCTCGTTCGGCGCTCTGTGCGCCGGTGGGGTATGGGGTAATTGGCAGCCCAACGGATTCTGGCTCCGTTAGTCTAGGTTCGAGTCCTGGTACCCCAGCGCAACACCAGCACCACCCGCTCAACTCGGCCCCGTCGTCTAGTGGCCTAGGACGCCGCCCTCTCAAGGCGGTAGCGCCGGTTCGAATCCGGTCGGGGCTACCCCAGGCACCCGGTCCCCGTCGCGGGACCGGGTTTTCTGTCACCCGTCACGGCCATTGTCGGCGGTCAGTGTCGGGTGATGTCGATGGAGACACGTGGTCGCGAACGCACCGAAACGAGGAACGGGCTGTCCGCGCCGCGATGCCAGACATCGACGGACACCCGATGGACGTTGACCCCGCGGCCGAGTTGGCGCCCCGCACGGCCGGCCGCCTCAAACAGGTCGTCCTCGTCAGCCTCGCCCACCACCAGCACGTCGACGTCCTTCGGGAATGGACCAGGCTCTCCCCGGCACCGCGCAGCCCAGGAACCATAGATGAACGCCTCATCCACACCATTCACCGTGGCGAGCATGTCGCTGAGGACGGATGGTGGCCCGTAGCTGATGACAAGCAGCTCGGTGAGTGGACGGGCGAGCGGCGAGTCGAGGTTCGCGCGCAGCAGCCGGAGGTTTCCCCGCCGCTGCTCCAGGATCAGATCGGCCTTGGCGAGCCGGTCGGCCTCGCGACTCACGGTCGACTGGGACACGGCAAGGCGCGCCGACAGCTCTGTCACCGAGCACGCGTCGTCCGGATGGAGGTAGATCCATGCGAGCAGTTCGCCGACGACCGGCGAGCGCAGCATCGGAAGAAGCTGGGACCGTCCTTGCATACCGCGCATGATATCTTGCAGCGTCCGCAAGGAGGCTCGTGCGAGAGGGCGGAATGATGTTTGTCTGCGCCGTACAATCGCCGTACGCTGGCCGGCGAGGGGGTGCGGTCATGACAGCCAAGACCGAGCGGATCGAGGTACGCGCCGACGAAACGAGCAAGGCGCGGATCGCGGAAGCCGCCGAATTGCTGGGCGAACCCGTGTCGGCGTTCGTTGTGCGGACCGCACGGGCCGAGGCCGAGCGGGTACTGGCCCGCGCGCACACGACCGTGATGCCGGCAGAGCAGTTCGACGCGCTACTGGCCTCCTTGGACGAGCCGGATCCGGCGCCTCTCCTCACCGAAGCGGCCAACCGTCCGCGCCGATTCACGCGGTCGTAGCCGTGTTCCGCAGTCAGCCGCTTGCTGACCACCACGATCTCAACGACTTCGACTGCGGTGTCCCGAGCCTCACCGGATGGCTGCGGGAACAGGCGCAGCGAGCGCGGTCGGCCGGCACCGCGCGAACCCAGGTCTGGACACCGCAGGACAGCCAGAAGGTCGTCGCCTACTACTCGATCGCACCGACCCAGATCGCGCGCGGCGAGGTCGGTGGCAAGATGGCCGGCGGGTACAGCGTCATTCCGGCGTACCTACTGGCGCGGCTCGCTCTGGACCGTTCGCTCCGCGGTCACGGGTACGGCACGGATCTGTTGCTCGACGCGGTCGAGTTGATCCAGCGGGCGGCACATCTCGGTGGCGGCCGGCTCATCGTCGTGGACGCGTTGAACGAACGGGTGTCGCACTTCTACCACCGGCACGGCTTCCACCCTGTCAAGGACAATCCGCTCCGTCTGGTCATGAAGATGTCGACGGCGCGGGCCGTGTTCCGGACCGGTCTCATGCAGCTGAAGCCGGATCGGGGAACAGGACTCGCCGCGATCGTCCTTTCCTCGCCGGACGGCTCGCAAGCGACTGTGGTGGTCTCGCCGGACGAGATGCGGGCACTCGCCGACCGCCTCAGTGCCGAACCCGGACCGCTGGCGGACGCCAACCTCCGCGAGGCCATCCGCGCAGTCCTCGGTAGGGATCCGTTCGTCAACGGTTGAGTGGTCGGTGCGCCTCGGTCAGAGGCCGCAGAGGCTCAGAGGCCGGAAAGGCGTTGGCCGGCGCGGACCACGGCCATCGCGTGGCGGTCTCCGGGGCGGCGGCCCAGGCGCTCGATCGGGCCCGAGACACTGATCGCGGCGATCACCCGGCCCGTACGGTCCCGGATCGGCGCCGAGACGCTTGCCACACCGGGCTCCCGCTCCGCCACACTCTGGGACCAGCCGCGGCGTCGTACCTCGGCCAGCGTGCGGCCGGTGAACTTGCACCGGGGCAGCAGCGGCATCACCGCCTCCGGCGGCTCCCAGGCCAGTAGCACCTGGGCCGCCGAGCCCGCCGTCATGGGCAGCACCGAGCCGACCGGTACCGTGTCGCGCAGCCCGCTCGCGCGCTCCGCCGCCGCCACACAGATCCGTTCGTCCGCGCGGCGCAGGTACAGTTGCGCGCTTTCGCCGGTGGCGTCGCGCAGGGCGGTGAGCATGGGTTCGGCGGCGGTGAGCAACACATCCGGCGCGGCGTTGGCGAGTTCGCCGAGTCGCGGGCCGGGGCGCCAGCGGCCCTGCTGGTCGCGTACGAGCAAGCGGTGGATCTCCAGGGCCTGCGCCAGCCGGTGCGCGGTCGCCCGCGGAAGCTTGGTGCGCTCCACGAGTTCGGCCAGGCTGGCGCCGTCGACGCAGGCGGCGAGTATCACCACCGCCTTGTCGAGAACCCCGACGCCGCTCATACTGTGTCCCATACAGCGAAACCTACCTCCCAGATTGTAGGATGTCCAGATGGTGGGAGCAGAGAAGAAGCGGACCCTGGCCGAGAAGGTATGGGACGCGCATGTCGTACGGTCGGCGGACGGCGAGCCCGACCTGCTGTACATCGACCTTCATCTTGTGCACGAAGTGACCAGCCCGCAGGCGTTCGACGGGCTACGGATGGCGGGGCGTACGGTGCGGCGGCCGGAGCTCACGATCGCGACCGAGGACCACAACACGCCGACGGACAACCTGGTGACGATCCTCGATCCGGTGTCACGGACCCAGATCGAGACGCTCCGCAAGAACTGTGCGGAGTTCGGCATCCGGCTGCACTCGCTCGGCGACGAGCAGCAGGGCATCGTGCACGTGCTCGGCCCGCAGGTCGGCCTGACCCAGCCGGGCCTGACGATCGTGTGCGGGGATTCGCACACGTCGACGCACGGTGCCTTCGGGGCGCTGGCCTTCGGCATCGGTACCAGCGAGGTGGAGCACGTGCTCGCCACGCAGACGCTCCCGCAGGCGCGGCCGAAGACCATGGCGGTCAACGTGACCGGCGAACTCGCGCCCGGAGTCACCGCCAAAGACCTGATCCTGGCGCTCATCGCGCAGGTGGGTACCGGCGGCGGGCGCGGCCACATCGTGGAGTACCGGGGGGAGGCGATCCGCCGGCTGTCCATGGAGGGCCGGATGACCGTCTCCAACATGTCCATCGAGTGGGGTGCCCGGGCCGGGATGATCGCGCCGGACGAGACGACCTTCGCGTACCTGAAGGGGCGGGCGTACGCGCCGCAGGGTGCGGACTGGGACGCCGCGGTGGAGTACTGGCGTGGCCTCGCGACCGACGAGGGTGCGGCGTACGACACCGAAGTGACACTGGACGGCGCCGCCATCACGCCGTTCGTCACCTGGGGCACCAACCCGGGCCAGGGCGTGCCGCTGTCGGCGCGCGTGCCGGACCCGGACTCCTTCGGTACCGAGGCGGAGCGCAACGCGGCCCAACGGGCGCTGGAGTACATGGCGCTGCGGCCGGGTACCGCGCTGCGCGATGTGCGAGTGGACGTCGTCTTCGTCGGCTCGTGCACCAACGGTCGGCTGGAGGACCTGCGCAGCGCGGCCGAGGTGATCCGGGGCCGCCGGGTGGCCGACGGGGTGCGGATGCTCGTGGTACCCGGTTCCGCCGCGGTACGCGAGGCGGCGGAGCGGGAAGGGCTCGACCGGGTGTTCACCGAGGCCGGCGCCGAATGGCGCTTCGCCGGCTGCTCGATGTGCCTGGGTATGAACCCCGACACGCTCAAGCCGGGCGAGCGCTCGGCCTCCACCTCCAACCGCAACTTCGAGGGGCGGCAGGGCAAGGGCGGGCGTACCCACCTGGTCTCCCCGCCGGTCGCCGCCGCCACCGCCGTCCTGGGGCACCTCGCGGCCCCGGCCGACCTGAGCTGAGGAATCGATGGAGAAGTTCACTGTCCACACTGGTACGGCCGTCCCGCTGCGCCGGTCCAACGTGGACACAGATCAGATCATCCCGGCCGTGTACCTGAAGCGGGTGACCCGTTCCGGGTTCGAGGACGGCCTGTTCCGCTCCTGGCGCGACGCGGATCCCAAGTTCCCGCTCAACGACGAGACCTACGCTGGCGCCACGGTTCTCATCGCCGGCTCCGAGTTCGGCACGGGGTCATCGCGTGAACACGCCGTGTGGGCCTTGCGGGGCTGGGGTTTCCGGGCGGTGCTCGCGGCGAGCTTCGGGGACATCTTCCGGGGCAACGCTCTCAAGGAAGGGCTGCTGCCGGTCGAGCTGGAATTGGCCGCGATCGAGGCGCTGTGGAGCGCCGTGGAGCTGGATCCGGCCGTCGAGGTAACGGTCGACCTGGTTGCCCGCGAGGTACGCGCGGCCGGCCTGACCTGGAAGTTCCCGCTGGACGACTTCAGCCGCTGGCGTTTGCTGGAAGGCTTGGACGACATAGGACTGACGCTGCGGCACGAGGACCTGATCGGCGAGTACGAGACCGCCCGGCTGGCCTTCAAGCCGGTGGTCAGCTAGCCGGCAATGCCTGAAACTCCCCCGGTCGGCGCGCCGATCGGGGGAGTTTCTGTTACGACACAAGGACTTTTTTCTGCCAGATGTTTGTAACTTGGCCGCGAAGGGCATACCGTGCGCGCAGAATGGCCGCGTGTGGCCAACATTGTGTACGGGAGGGAAGTCGTGAACAAGGCCGAGCTCATTGACGCGCTCGCGGTCCGCCTCGGCGACAAGAAGTCGGCGTCCACCGCGCTCGACGCGGTGCTCGCCGAGATCCAGGCGGCCGTGACCAAGGGCGACAAGGTAGCGATCACCGGATTCGGCGTCTTCGAAAAGCGGGTACGCGCCGCGCGTACCGCCCGCAACCCGCGTACGGGCGAGACGGTGAAGGTGAAGAAGACCTCGGTGCCCGCGTTCCGTGCGGGTGCGAGCTTCAAGGACCAGGTCGCCAGTGGCAAGGTGCCGAAGGCCGCGTCAGCGGCCAAGAAGACGGCGGTGAAGAAGGCGGCCGCGGCCCCGGCGCGGGCGACCGCCACCAAGACGGCGGCGCCCGCCAAGACGGCGGCCAAGAAGGCCCCCGCCAGGAAGGCGCCGGCGAAGACGACCCGGGCGGCAGCGACCGCCCCGGTCCGCAAGACCACCACCGCCAAGGCGGCTCCGGCGAAGGCGCCGGCCCGCAAGGCACCGGCCCGCAAGGCCGCCAGCTGAACCAGCGGTAGCAAGCACGAAGGCGCCCGCCGACCAGGCGGGCGCCTTCGCGTGTCCACGCCCTGTTGAGTCCGGTCAGTCCAGCAGCAGCCGGTCCGCCGCGGCCACCTGGTCACCGGCGGTGGCGAGCAGCCAGCCGCCGCCCTTGGGGGTGCCGTACTCCTCGGCGACCGTACTGTTGCCCGGCCGCAGCGCCGCGAGGAGCGCCGGAATCACCTTGCCCTGGCTGCACACCACCGTCGGGCCGGCCAGCCGCCCCAGCTCCATTACGGCCTGCCGCGCGCCGTCCAGCCCTGCCGGCAACGCCTCGTCCAGCCGCGGATCCACCTGTACCGGCAGGCCCAGCGGGGTGACCGTGTCCTGGCAGCGCACCGGGCTCGCGGACACGACGCGCACCGGCGCGAACAGGCGCAGCACTTCAGTGAGCCGCTGTACCTGCGCGCGGCCGGTGTCGTCCAGCGGCCGTACCGGATCCGGGCCGTGCCACTGCCGGCGGGATACCGCCTTCGCGTGCCGTACCAGCAGCAGCTCGGTGCGGATCGGCGGCAGTTCGGCGAACGCGGCCACCACGCCACGGTCGTGCGCGTACGTGAGGAAGCCGCTCGCGTCGGGCAGCGGAGTCCACCGCACCTCGGCGACTTCGTCGTCGGGCGCCCGGCCGTGGTCCTCGCGTACCCGCATCGACCAGAAGTCCACGGACTTCTCCACGCCCGGTTCGCCGGTGAGGTACTGGACGCTGGGCAGCCGTACCTGCGGCACGCCCACGACACCGGTCTCCTCCTGCACCTCGCGTACCGCCGCGAGCAGCGCGGGCTCGCCGCGTTCGAGCTTCCCCTTGGGCAGCGACCAGTCCCCGTAACGCGGCCGACCCACCACGGCAATCTCGGTGACGGAATCCAAGCGGCGCCACACGACGCCCCCGGCAGCGCGTACCACGGTCATGGCAGCCATTCCACCAGTCGCCGCCTGGTCGCCGCTCGCCATGCGTCAGGAAAGCGGGACCGCATCTCGCGTACCGTCGCGCGTTCCCGCTCCACCAGCCGGCCGGCGGTCACCGCGAGCGCGTGGTCGTCGGGCTTGCCGGCCGCGAGGGCGAGCCAGGTCTGCGCGGCCACCGCCGCATCCTGGTGCTCGCCCAGCAGGTCCTGTACCGCCGCCACCGCGCGGCCCAGCTCCGCGGCGGTACCGCCGAGGGTGCCGGCCACGGCCTCCACCGCGTACCGGGCGCGCTTGGCGCGGATGCGTACCGCGTGCCAGTCCCCGTCCGGCGCCTGCGGATCCAGCGCGCCGGCGCCGGGACTGCCGTGGGCACCGGACACCAGGTGCTGCCACGGCCGGGACACCAGGCGGGACAACACCTCCTTCGCGGGTGCGCCGGCTTTCCCGCTGTCCAGCGGGGGATCCGCGGCGGCGGCCACCAACCGGTCCAGCAGCGCGCGGTACCGGTCGCCGCGCAGCACCGCGTCCAGCGCGTCCAGCGCCTGCTCGTGCCGCCGCACCAGTTCACCGTCCAGGTACCCGAGCGCCGCCCCGTCCAGCGGGGCCAGCGGATCCGTACCGGCGGTGGCGTGCAGCCGGGCGCGCAGTACCTCCGCGTCGCGGGCGTGGCCCAGCGCCTCGGCCAGCCAGCGCAGCTCGGCACGCAGCCCGTCCACCCACGCCGGGTCCAGCAACGGGCGGAAGGTACGCAGGTCGCTGCGCAGCCGGCGGCAACCCACACGCATCTGGTGTACCGCCGTGTCCCCGCCGGGCAGCGGTTCGCGCAGGCGTACCAGCGGATCGTGGGCGACGATGCGGCCGACGCCCGCGCGCACCGCCTGCACCACCACCTCGCCCGCGCGGGCCTTGCGCGGCAACGACGGCGCCGGGGGTGCCGGCTCGGCCGGGCCCAGCGGGTCGCTGCGGATCGCGCTGAGCGCCCGCACGTGCTTGGGCATGAAGGCGCCGACCGTGGCACCGGCCGAGCGCAGCCGGTCGTCCACCCGGTCCAGCAGCCGGCGCCCGGCCGCGTGCCGCTCCACCTCTATCTCGCGGAACGCCAGCCGCACCGACTTGCCTTCGAGCACGGTCACCGCGTCGTCGTCCAACTCCGCCAGCGCTTCGCCGTCCGCGCCGCGCAGCTCGTACACGTGCCGCGTGGTACGCAGCACCGCGCCCGGCTTCAGCGTGGCACCCCGGGTGTACGCGGTGACGAGCGCGATGAGTTCGCCCGGCACGGTACCCGGTGCGCCCGCGCGGGATATCTCGTGCCGGGCACCGGGTACCTCGGTCGGCAGCTTGACGGTCCAGGGCAGCGTGTCGCCGCGGCGGAACCGCAGCGACGCGCCACTGCGGGCGAGCAGCAGATCGGCCGTGTCGTAATAGGTGGCGCGCAGGTACTTCGGCTCCCTGGCCACGACCGAGCCGCCCTCGGGCAGGCAGTCGGTCAGGTCCGGCACCGTGAAACTCGGGTCGACGTCGTACTTGCGCTCCTCCTCCAGCATCCTGGCAGCCTACTGGGGGATCATTCGGCGCGACTCACAACCTTGCGCAGCAAGGCGCTCTGCGGGTTCACCCGCGGGCGCTCCGGGTCGCCGGCCGGCTGCTCCCAGGACCCGTCCGGGCGCATCTCGAACGCCACGGTCTCGTCGCTCATGGACAGTGCGAGCACCTGCTCCAGATCCGCCTGCGCGGTCGGATCGGTGACCTGTACCAGCGCCTCCACCCGCCGGTCGAGGTTGCGGTGCATCAGGTCGGCCGAGCCGATCCAGTACTCGGTGTCGGCTCCGGCGGGCGTACCCGTCGCGCCCGCGCCGAACCGGAAGACGCGGGAGTGCTCCAGGAACCGGCCCACGATCGAGCGCACCCGGATGTTCTCCGACAGCCCGGGTACGCCCGGCCGCAGGGTGCAGATCCCGCGCACGATCAGGTCGATCCGTACCCCGCCGCGGGAGGCGCGGTACAGCGCGTCGATGACCTCCTCGTCCACCAGCGCGTTGAGCTTGATCTGTACCAGCGCCGGGCGCCCGTCCGCGGCCAGCTTGGTCTCCCGCTCGATCCGCTCCACGATGCCGGTACGCACGCCGTGCGGCGCGACCAGCAGCCGCCGGTACGCGGTCTGCCGGCTGTACCCGGTGAGCGTGTTGAACAGGTCGGTCAGGTCGGCGCCCACCTCGGGATCGGCGGTCAGCAGCCCCAGATCCTCGTACAGCCGCGCGGTCTTCGGGTGGTAGTTGCCGGTGCCGATGTGCGCGTACCGCCGGATCTGCTGCCCCTCCTGGCGTACCACGAGCGCGGTCTTGCAGTGGGTCTTGAGCCCGACGAGCCCGTACACCACGTGGCAGCCGGCCTTCTCCAGCTTGCGTGCCCAGGCGATGTTGGCGACCTCGTCGAAGCGCGCCTTCACCTCCACCAGCACCACCACCTGCTTGCCCGCCTCGGCCGCGTCGATGAGCGCGTCCACGATCGGGGAGTCGCCGGAGGTGCGGTACAGGGTCTGCTTGATGGCCAGCACGTTCGGGTCGGCCGCGGCCTGCTCGATGAAGCGCTGCACGCTGGTGGAGAAGGAGTGGTACGGGTGGTGCACCAGGATGTCCCCGTCCCGCAGGGTCGCGAAGACGCTGCGCGGGGTCTCACCCTCCGCGAAGCGCGGATGGGTCGCCGGCACAAAAGGGCGGTCCTTGAGGTCCGGGCGCTCCACGTCCCCGTACACCTGCCACAGCGTGGACAGGTCCAGCAGCCCCGGTACCCGCAGCACGTCGTGGCTGTCCATGTCCAGCTCCCGGACGAGCAGCTCCAGTACGTGGTCGGAGATGGTGGACGCCACCTCCAGGCGTACCGGCGGGCCGAAGCGGCGCCGGGCCAGCTCCCGCTCCAGCGCCTGCAGCAGGTCCTCGTCCCGGTCCTCCTCCACCTCCACCTCGGCGTTGCGGGTCACCCGGAACAGGTGCTGCTCCACGATCTGCATGCCGGAGAAGAGCTGCCCGAGGTGCGCCGCGATCAGCTCCTCCAGCGGCAGGAACCGCGCGCTGCGCGCGCCCACGCTGACGCGTACCAGGCGGGGTACGTTGTTGGGCACCTTGACCCGGGCGAACAGCTCCGGCCCGCCGTCCGGGTCGCGTACCAGCACCGCCAGGTTGAGCGAGAGCCCCGAGATGTACGGGAACGGGTGCGCCGGGTCCACCGCCAGCGGGGTGAGTACCGGGAACACCTGGTCCCGGAAGTAGTCCCGCATCCTGTCCCGCTCGGCCGGGTCCAGGTCGGCCCAGCGCACGATCTGCACGCCCTCCGCGCCCAGCGCGGGCTGTACCTCCTGCACGAAGCAGCGCCCGTGCCGGGCGACCAGGTCGGCGCTGCGTTCGGCGATCAGCTCCAGCTGTGCGCGCGCGGACAGCCCGTCGGGGCTGCGCAGCGGCAGGCCGGTCTGCATGCGCCGCTTCAGGCCCGCCACCCGGACCATGTAGAACTCGTCCAGGTTGCCGGCGAAGATGGCGAGGAACTTGGCCCGCTCCAGCAGCGGCGTGGCCGGGTTCTCGGCGAGGCTGAGCACCCGGGCGTTGAAGTCCAACCAGGACAGTTCCCGGTTGAGGAAGCGGTCCTCGGGCAGCGCCTCGTCGATCGTGGGCGGCAGGTCCCGGGGCGGTGGCACGTCACCGGCGCTCATGGTGTCCGGCGTGCGGGGCCGGCGTTCTCTGGAGGAGCCGGTTGCGCCGTCGCGGGCGGCGGGGTCACCGGTGACCGAGACCGCGGCAGGTGCGGCGGTCCGCCGGACGGCGGGCCGGAGGCGGGGGCTGGGCAGGCTACGGGCGGGGTTGCCGCGGGGAGGAGTCGTGGTCACCCGTTCATCATCACCTGTGAGCCGATCAGGTGAAACGGCCTTCAGGAAAACTCTGTGTATCGCGGCCAACTACGGCACTACATGGTGATGAGGTTCAATGCGCTGATGTGCCCGGCCCGCCACTCCAGGCGTACCCGCTGGCCGAGCCGGAGCAGGCGCAGCCCGGACGCGTCGAACGCCGGCGCGTCGAACGCCACCTGGCGCCCGTCGTCCAGCAGCACGGTGCCCGACCGGTCCTGCGGATCGAAGCTCGCCACGGTGCCCTGGTTCGGCATGACGCCAGGATAGTGGGGCGCGGTCCAGAGTGCGGCGGTGTGCGTGCCGAGGCCGAGCAGTCGCGCGGCGCGCAGGTCGGCCGGGGTGTCCACGTCCTGCCGCAGCGTCGGCCAGCCGCCGTCCA